>JBDNGR010000311.1:0-2409 GCA_041689165.1 Coxiellaceae bacterium | reverse complement strand
TACCCATCGTAGCTCAAGATGCGAAGCTAGGGTTTCAGATTGCGAGAAGTTGCGGCGTTCTGATTGAGCAAAAGGTGAGGAATAGTTATTCTATTTCAAGCTTTTTGTGATTGAAGAACGCCTCAAATTCGACTTAAGGTGGAAGCCTAGCTTCACATCTTGAGCTACGATGGGTATATACCCAAACTAAGCCCCCGATCTTGTTTCTACCAGAACTAGATTCACTGCGGGCTCAGTCAAACTCAGTAATTGCAGCCTTAGCGGCTGGAATTGCTATAAATTTCTCCTTGCAGAGATAAGTTTTATAGGTAAACTGTTTTCTCATTTTTTATAATTATCTCGCGTTATGGATAAAATTACCCTTATAGCCCCCGACGATTGGCACTGCCATTTTCGTGATGAGGCTTTTTTACAACGAACTGTGCATGACTCAGCCCTTCGTTTTAAACGAGCCATTGCCATGCCAAACTTGAAGCCCCCTGTTATTGATGCAGGCCATGCAGCACTTTATCGTGAACGCATTATAAAAGCCGCTGCTACACTTTCTTTCGATCCCTTAATGACTCTATATCTGTGTACTGAAACCACCGAGCAAATTATTCGGGAAGCGGCAAGCTCTAATCATGTCGCCGCAGTTAAACTTTACCCTGCAGGTGTTACAACTAACTCAAAGCTCGGCATTCAGAAAATTAGTGATAGCTATCATTTGTTGGCTGTGATGGAAGAATGTGATTTCCCGTTACTGGTACACGGTGAAAGCAACAATCTTAATGTGGATGTATTTGATCGAGAAGCGGTGTTTATCGAAGAAGAACTCGCACCACTTGTGCAACACTTTCCAAAATTACGCATTGTACTCGAACATATTTCAACTAAAGCAGCGGTTGATTTTGTAAAAGCCAGCGCCGACACTATTGCAGCGACTATTACGCCACATCATTTGCTATTAAATCGTAATCATATGTTAGACGAAGGCATTCGTCCGCATTACTACTGCAAACCCATTTTAAAACGCGAACAAGATCAAAGCGCTTTGATTCAAGCTGCCATTAGTGGTAATCCAAAATTCTTTCTTGGCACTGACAGCGCTCCGCATAGCATTCACAACACAGAATCCGATTGTGGTTGTGCCGGTGTTTATAGTGCTCATGCAGCTTTAGAAATTTATGCTGAAGTCTTCGATATACATGATGCTCTTACAAAATTAGAAAACTTTGCCAGTGTTTTTGGTGCGCAGTTCTATAAGCTTCCGGTTAATTTGCAGACAATAACTCTGCATAAAAAAACCTGGACTGTGCCATTAACGCTCCAATTTGGTAACGAAGAATTAGTGCCCTTATTAGCTGGTGAAAATTTACACTGGCAAATTGAAGGTGTGAATTACCCCTGAAGAATCGAATTAAACACCGTTTCCACGGTTATTTGCCCATTGTTGTTGACGTCGAAACCGGCGGCTGCAATCCTGCCGAAGATGCTCTCTTGGAACTCGCTGCTGTTTTTGTAACCATGGATGAAGAGGGCTTACTCAAACCTACTGACACCTATACTCACCATGTCCAGGTGTTTGAAGGGGGCCATTTAGATCCCGAAGCACTCGCCGTTAATCATATCGATCCTTACCACCCATTTCGCTTTGCTGTTCCCGAAAAGGAAGCTTTGACTGGCCTGTTTAAAGTTATTGACGCCACTTTAGAAAAAACAGGTTGTCGTCGCGCCGTTTTAGTCGGGCACAATGCGCATTTTGATTTAAGCTTCATTCATGCTGCTGCAAAGCGATGTGGTTTAACAGAAAAGAATCCTTTTCACAAATTCACTTGCTTTGATACCGCAACATTAGGTGGCTTGGCTTTTGGTAAAACTATTTTGGCACGAGCCATGCAAGCTGCTGGAATCGAGTTTGATAAGAATTACGCACACTCGGCTGTTTATGATGCTGAAAAAACAGCTGAATTGTTTTGCTTGATCGTGAATCGTTGGAAGTTGTTGTAGCCAACAGCAGCTAACTAAAACTTATCTTTTCTTGCACACCCCCTACACTCTCGATGCTTTGCTTGCTGGCTCATCAATCCCGGTATTGAAAATACTGAGGCTTTGTTTAGTATTCGATGAATTCAATTTCACGATGTCGTTTTAATGACTGATCGCAACTTACATCACCCTCACGATAGCTTTGCTAAGCGCTGTTTAACTCAGCCCGAAATCGCGCGTGACTTATTGCAAGCCCATCTGCCTAAAGCTTTGCAAGCACTGTGTCATTTAGACACGCTGCGCATCGAGCCCAGCAATCATATTGAAGAAGAATTAAAACAAACCTTTTTCGACTTTAGGTGGAAGCCTAGGTTCACAGCCTGATATACCTCTCGTAGCTCGGGATGCGAAGTTTTAAGTTTCAGCTTGCGAGCAGTGGCC
>JBDNGR010000310.1:0-3103 GCA_041689165.1 Coxiellaceae bacterium | reverse complement strand
CGCACCGTGGTGGTATATGCCAATACCTCTGCGGCTGTCAAAGCGCGGGCCGACTGGGTGATGACCTCGAGTAATGCTCTAAAAATTATTGATCACCTAGCTCGCGAAGGGCAAAAAATTATTTGGGCGCCGGATCGTTTTCTAGGTGATTATCTACAGAAACAAACTCAAGCCGATATGATTTTGTGGCAGGGCAGTTGTATTGTGCATGAGGAGTTTAAAGCTCAAGCCTTGCGTGATTTAAAAGCCGAGTATCCTGATGCGGCTGTCTTAGTTCATCCTGAGTCTCCGGCTGCTGTCATTGCATTGGCAGATGTCGTAGGATCAACTAGTCAATTGGTTAAAGCGGCAGCTGAATTACCCAATAACACTTTCATTGTGGCCACTGACCGTGGCATTTTTTATAAAATGCTGAAAGCCGCGCCCAATAAAATATTATTAGAAGCACCTACCGGCGGAGTAGGGGCGACCTGCCGTAGTTGTGCGCATTGTCCCTGGATGGCTATGAATACTTTGCAGCAATTAGAAGTTTGTCTTGCAGATGCCAAAAATGAGATTTTATTAGACCCGGAAATTATTGCTTGCGCTAAATTACCTCTAGAACGAATGTTGAGCTTTTTATAATGTCCACTATCGATGATGCTGGATTAGAACTTAAAGTCAAAAAGCTCGGTTTAGATCATTTTCGCCATCATATTTTCTTGTGTTGTGATCAAACTGAGGCTAAGTGTTGTTCTTATGCTGAGGGTATGCAGGCTTGGCAATACTTAAAAAAACGAATTAGTGAACTAGTGCTCGAAGGTCATATCGGTTTGTTTCGCACCAAAGCTGATTGCTTGCGCATTTGCACACGTGGTCCAATTGCTGTGGTTTATCCAGATGGCATTTGGTATCACTCCTGTACCTCTGAAGTATTAGAGCGCATTTTGCAAGAGCACTTAATCGGCGGCACCGTAGTTGCTGAGTATCAAATCCATGCTTAAAGGCCAGCTTAAGAAATTAAAAACCCAACTTAATTCGCCCATCGAATATACTTTGCCGCTAGACCAAGAAGTAATCCCCCTGAATACGTTCTTGGGTAAAACTATTTCTTTAAAGTTTCTCGCTAAAATTCATTGTTTGCATTGCAATAAATTGACTAACAAAAGTTTTAGTCAGGGTTATTGTTATCCTTGTTTCCGTCAGCTTGCGGCTTGCGATCTCTGCATTATGCGGCCAGAGTTGTGCCACTATGCGGCCGGTACTTGTCGCCAACCCATTTGGGGCGAGCAACATTGTATGCAGCCGCATATCGTTTATTTGGCAAACACTTCTGCGTTGAAAGTGGGAATCACACGCCAGTCGCAAATCCCCACTCGTTGGATTGATCAGGGAGCTGAGCAAGCATTACCCATTTTTTCAGTTAAATCGCGCTATCAATCAGGCTTAGTCGAATGTGCTTTGAAGCAATGGGTTTCAGATCGAACCAACTGGCGTTTAATGTTACAAACAACAGCAGCGCCGCTTGATCTGATTGGAGAGCGTGATCGGCTCTTAACTCAAGCGCAACCCCTGTTGCAACAAGTGCAAGCTCAGTTTAATAAGGATGAAATTCAGCTCTTAGACGAAGCAGTGGTTCAATCTTTGCAGTATCCCATTCTTGAATATCCTAAAAAAGTCAGCAGTCATGATCTGGAGAAAAAACCATTCTTAGAGGGAACTTTGCAGGGTATTAAAGGTCAATATTTAATCCTCGATAGCGGCGTTATTAATATTCGCAAATACGGCGGCTATGTGTTGGAGTTTGGGGCAACTGCTTAAGGAAAAATACATGAATGAATTTTTACGTTGCCTAAGAAAAGTTTTGCGTCGCTTTGATTACGATATTCGCAAATAGGGTGCTTACAATCTCCTCCCGTTCAAAGGGGTGACACATGGCCTTAGCTTGCGTACCGCTCAGCAGGCGATCAACCAAGAAATTCTAGCTGTAACGGCACACAGCTCCCTAAACTCTTTAAAGATTATGGTGCGAACCTGTCTACGCGAAGATCGCAATGTACAAAAGCTAAACCGTGTTTCTGGTGTCCCTTTGGTGGAAACTGTAGCGCACCGTTTAAGATCAATTGTTCACAGCGTCAACTTCGCTCTGCGACAAGATGAAGCCTTGTGCTTTGAACTTCGTGTATTAAATGATCACTCTGACTCTTACTATCTCAGTGAAATTGAAAAAATTTTGCAGCCTCTTAACTGCCAGTGGAGTTTACAGACGACAACAGAGAGAGGGCAGGGCAAGTCCCTTTATCAGCAATTCCAAATGGCGCATAACGACGATGCTCTTTATTATTTTCGCGAAACGATTACATGCATGAAAGAACGGCTATTTATGAAATGTGTTTATTCTATAAACAGATTTACCAGGTCACACAACAACATTTATTGCTGCATCGACAAGAATCGGAAAGCCTTTATACGAATTACTATCCTTCATACTTGCTATTAAGTCCTTATCGTCACTGGCGCACCATGAGTCATGCTACTCATGCTTTTATGACCCATTCAGCTGGAGTAAAAAAATACTGGCACTATTTTGAAAATACCAAGCATGTGGGTGATCTTAACAAACGTCATTTGGGTTCAGAATCACGCACGACTAATAAAATATTCGAACATTTACCAGGCTTCTGTCCCATTCCAGCGTTGGCGGGTCATCTGCAATCTGAAAATACTTTGCCGCCTGTATTTGATTGGCGAAGATTGTGGGATGAGAATAGCTCCTTGGCACCGAACACAAGCGACGTCCAAGCCATACCCATCGCACCTGAAGCTGTGAGTTGCAAGCCTCATCTTGACCTCGCATTAGCCCGCTTCCTCAATCACAAAAGCTCGAAAGAGCCCGACTATTCCTTCGCTTTTACTCAATCGTCATCGAGCTACTGCTCGCAAGCTAAAACTTAAAACGTCGAGAGGTATATACCCATCGTACTTCGAGATGCGAAGCTAGGCTTCCACCTTAAGTCGAAGTTGAGGCGTTCTTCAATCACAAAAAGCTCAAAATAGAATAACTATTCTTCGCCTTTTGCTCAATCAGAACGCCTCAACTTCTCGCAAGCTGAAACCCTAGCTT
>JBDNGR010000309.1:0-2646 GCA_041689165.1 Coxiellaceae bacterium | reverse complement strand
TTTTTTTAATAAGACAGGCACGATGCTGAGTTGGCCTGCTTGATGTGGTGTAAAATTTTTTGGATCAAAAGTCTGTAATGTCAGAGGAAGATCTAATTGCTTAGCTCTTTCTTTCAATAAATCAGGATCGGCAAAGACTACTAATTCCGTCGAGCAAGCTTGTTGCGCTGTCTGTAAAATAATATCGGGCCCGATGCCGGCCGGTTCACCCATGGTAATAGCGATGCGTTTCATTTGATGTAGTCCTCCATAAAACGTTCCAATTCTACCGTAAGTTGATAGGTTTTGCATTTTTAAAATTCTTTTTCAATGCCATTGATATATATGACAATATGTCATATATTTAACCATGATTTTAGTAAGTGTTCACATCCCCCGCTTTATTTGATAGAATCGCGCTAGAAATAATTGGTAACTAATTGATAGCTAAAGCAGAGCGATATGGAAATTTCAAATCACAGCTTGCCTCAAATTACTCCTGAAGTTTTAGATAAGCTTACTCGAGACGAATTATTACCCTTGTCGGTAAAATTACTCAAAGACTTGAAAGAGTTGCATGATCGTATTAATCAAAACCCTAACAATAGTTCTCGTCCATCTAGTAGTATGCCGACGTGGGAAAAAAGTAATGATTTAGGTAATGACAAGCATGAAACGGCTGGAGATGAAGCGACTGATAGAGAATCGGAGTCAGAGCGAAATTCAAATCAAAAAGATAATGAAACAAAAACGTTACCTGAAGAAAATCCCACTGAACCATTGTTAAAGCAATCTGCCATAGATAATAATAGCCCTGATAGATTAGCACTTAGAAAACAGGGGAAGCAAGCGGGTGCTCCTGGCTATGGCCGCACCTGGAGCCCTGCGATTACAGAAGCCACGGTGCATTGTTTTGTGGAAAATTGTATTGTATGCAATTACCCATTGGAGGCGGCGAATCAACACTGTTATACGAAATATCATCAAGTGGATATCCAGTTAGGTGGTATGCTCACACCGGGGCTCGCGGTTATCGTGACACCTTATTCACTGTACGACAATCATTGCGCGTGTTGTAGCCACGATAATCGTTATGATCCTAAATCAAATGTGCTTATGGAAGATGGCGTATGGGAAAAAACGCGATTGAGCCAATGGCGATGGATAGGTTCACATTTAGCGGCATTTATTGTTCATTTGAAGATGGAATTTAGATTACCCATTCGGAAGATTAAAGACTTATTGAATTATTTTGGAATTTCATTAAGCACTGGTGTGATTTCGCAATGCTATGAAGAGGCAGGTTTAGCGGTGGCGCCATTAGAAAAAGAAATGGTAGATGCTTTATTAGAAGAAGCGTTGATACACGCGGATGAAACAATTTGGCTAGAAAAATCAAAAACGCTTTGGTTATGGATATTTAGTGCGATGACGGTAGTTTATTGTTGCGTTGGAAAGCGAACGAAAGAACAATTGCAACATATTTTACAGACAAGTTTTTCAGGTTGGCTCATGACAGATGGTTATGGCGCCTACCGACATTATGCTAAACGATTACGCTGTTGGGCGCATTTGCTGCGTAAAGCGAAGGGATTATCAGAAAGCACCGATGCTATTGCGATTGAATACGGTTGTTTGGCGTTGGATGCATTGACCTTATGTATGAATGCTATTTACGATTGGCGAAAAGAGCCGCATCCTAGAGAAAAAACAGATGCCCTAAAAAACATATTATTTTCTGCTTTAGATGAATTTAAAAGAGTCTGTGAAAAATACAGTGGAAGCACAATTTTTCACGGAAAAACAAAAACATTAGCGAAAGAGTTTTTGAATGACTGGGAAGTTATTTTTAGAATTCTGGAATATCCGTATTTGCCATTAACCAATAATGAAGCTGAACGTGGATTAAGGCCGTGGGTCCTACTTCGTAAAATTTGTTTTGGATCGAAAAGTGCGAAAGGAACAAAAACATTTACATTGTTAGCCAGTATCATGGGCACTTGTAAAAAGCGCTCTGTGAATTCAATGCAATTTTTAGCGGATACTATTTTGACTGCAAGAAAAGGTCTGCCAATAAACATGATTCCAAATTCTTTGTAGGGTATGAAGTATTCTAATTAGGATAGAAAATGAAGATAGAAATGTCTGTCGATGACAAAGAATTTGTTATTCATTTATTACAACAAACTTCCTTACAGAGAATAGTTGAGCGTTTTCAGTCATTATCAACCGCGCACCCTGATAATGAAGATTTTATTGAACTTAAATTAACAATCAGTGAAATTGAAGAGCTTATTGGAGAGTTAAGTTATGAAGCTAATCACAATCGAAAAAAAAGGATTGCCACGCATGCGTGTGAAATTGCTGAATCTCTGGAAAGTCAATTGTGGTATAAAAAAAGCCAAGTAGTGACACTTTATTTTGGTGCCCAGCTAACAAATAAATTGGGGTCGGTCTGAACACTTACTCTCATTCTTATTTGGACGAGGCACTCAGAAAGTGCCAGATTATGATGGATGAATACTGGCTTCAAAACCCAGATCTCTTAAAAATCATTCAACAAAAACGCCAAGAAACAGCGGCGAATGACGGCCATCAAACAATAATATCAGAAGCACCCAACAGAATGAAAGAATCCTCTGTCGACAGCGAGCTACCTTTGATGGG
>JBDNGR010000308.1:0-6484 GCA_041689165.1 Coxiellaceae bacterium | reverse complement strand
CCAACGGATTAAAAGTCCGCTGCTCTACCGACTGAGCTAACGACCCGCTTTGACCCGAGCTTAGAGCTAGCCTGGCGTAAAAGAAGATCACAAATAATACCCACTTTCCGCGAAATGACAAGGCAAAAACGGGGTTTCAGCTTGCTAATTTTGGCCTATGATCGGGCCATGAATACTCAGACTGTCATTAGCGGCTTTAGCCTACTAGAACTCATGATTTGTCTCTGGCTTGCCGCCATTTTGGCCTTGCTGAGCTACCCCTCAATGCACAGGCACCTGCAGCGCTCTTACTGCCTTGAAGGGAAATTGCAATTGCTGGAGGCTGCTACTCGCCTTGAGGCCTACTACGCGAGCCACCAAAATTATAGCGGCCTCACACTGGCTGAGCTCGGCATTACAGAATGGACGGAGCATAATAGCCATCAGCTAACTCTAAGCGCCAACGCACAAAGCTACGAACTTCGCGCCCTAGCACAGACCAAAGAATGCGAGACTTATCGAATCAATGAAGTGGGTTTTGAAGAAACAGCCAATGAAGCACCGAACTAAGAACGACTCAGTCCCGTCAAGATTAATAACGCCGCGCCTAGACAAACAGTGGAATCAGCGACATTGAAAGTGGCGAAATGCCAGTTTTGATAATAAAAATCCAAGAAGTCGGTAACAGTGCCCATGCGGATACGATCAGTTAAGTTTCCCGCGGCACCACCCATAACTAAAGCTAACGCGCTGGCCTGTAATGCAGATTGTGCGGGCAGCTTTAACAACCAAATACTCAATACGATAATAGCGATAACCGAGATAGCGCTAAAAAATATTAATTGCCAACCTCCGGCATTTGCTAGAAAACTAAAAGCGGCTCCTGAATTAAAGCTCAAGCTCAAATTAAAAAAAGGTATTACAGCCACACTTTGCGCCGGGTGTAGGTAATACAGAATGACGAATTTAGATACTTGATCTAATAGCCATACAATTAAACTTAAGTAAAGCCAGTTTAGATTTTTAATTTTTAACGCCATAAAGACCTTTATTAATTCTGCCTAGTACTAAGAATTCAAGAGCGTGTAACCCGCCTTAAGCGAATTCTCTGTTTTCAGCCGCGCCAGCAACATTCCCAACACAGCGCCCACAAAGCTCAGGATCATCCACATAATCACCCACATCCTGGCGATGTTGCCAACAGCGCACGCATTTAGGCGCATCCAAGACCTTAACCTGAACCCATAGTTTATCAATACCGGTAGCTTTGGCCTCATTGGGGCGCTCACCGGCGGGCAATACTTTGGCGGCTGAAGTGATTAATGCAAAGCGTAGTTCTTCGCCTAGGAGACTCAATTCAGAATAATAATCGTCCTCTGCATAAAGAATGATTTCTGCTTGTAATGCCGAAGCTAGAAGTCCTGCATTTCGTTCAGCTTCTACAGCTTTATTGACTTCATTACGGATTAACATAAACCTCGGCCAATAAGATAGTTGGACTTTTTGGTTCAGGCTCTCATTTGGCCAAGCTTCATACCATTGTGTCAGCATTACCGATTCACCACGCTGACCTGGCATATGCCGCCAAATTTCTTCGGCCGTGAAACTGCACAAAGGCGCTAACCAGCGTACCAAAGCTTCTAGGATATGAAACATCGCAGTTTGTGCAGAACGACGCGGCACACCTTCAGTCTTACTCGTGTATTGTCGATCTTTAATAATATCTAAATAGAAACTACCCAATTCGACACTGCAGAAATTATGAATCAGCTGGTAAATATGCTGAAATTGATAACGATCATAAGCTTCAATAATACGCGCTTGTAGTTCGCGAGTATGATTGATAGCCCAATAATCAAGCGCCACTAACTTATCTGTATGCACCAAATGCACAGCTGGATCAAAATCAAATAAGTTAGACAATAAAAATCGTGCGGTATTACGCAAGCGGCGATAAGTATCCACACTGCGATTTAAAATTTCATCCGAAAAATTAATATCATCACGATAATCGCTGGCTGACACCCACAAACGTAGAACATCGGCACCTAACTTTTGCACGACCTCATGCGCTTGCACAACATTGCCGATGGATTTCGACATTTTTTTGCCTTTACCATCTACCACATAGCCATGCGTTAACACGGTTTTAAAGGGGGCTTGATCACGCAAGGCCATGGAAGTTAAAAGAGATGCTTGGAACCAGCCACGATGTTGATCAGAGCCTTCTAAATATAAATCTGCAGGTGTTTGTAATTCAGCTCGTTTTTCTAAAACAGTGTAGTGATTAACACCCGCATCAAACCACACATCTAAAGTATCGGTACATTTGTCGTAATCAGCAGCATCCTTCCCTAACCAATCTTCAGCAGTGGATTCAAACCACGCCTCCATACCTCTTTGCTCAATACGCTGTGCCACTTTTTCCATGAGAGCCGGTGTTTCTGGGTGTAATTCACCAGTGCTTTTATGCATAAACAGAGCAATAGGTGTGCCCCAAGTACGTTGGCGTGAAATACACCAATCGGGGCGTTGTTCCACCATATTGTTGATGCGCAACTCACCCCACTCTGGAATCCATTGCACCTGCTTAATTGCTTCTAAGGATTTTACGCGCAAAGCTTTGCGATCCATACTGATAAACCATTGTGGCGTCGCACGAAAAATTACTGGCGTTTTATGACGCCAGCAATGTGGATAGCTGTGCTGAATATTTTCCTGGTGCAGTAAACTGCCATTTTCTGCTAAAGCGTCAATGATAATTTGATTGGCCTTCAACACATGCTGACCACCGACTAGAGGAGTATCTTCAGCAAAACAACTGCGTGAATTAACCGGGCTTTCAATCGGCAGGCCATAGCTTAAGCCGACATAATAGTCATCTTGACCATGTGCTGGTGCGGTATGCACATTACCAGTACCACTCTCCGTTGTAACATGCTCGCCCAAAATAATGGGGACTTCACGAGCCAGAAAAGGATGTTGCAGTTGTAAATTTTCGAACACCTCTCCCGGAGCTTCAGCTAAGACCACACAATCCAATGCAGCATAACGTTGCATCACCTTATCTAAAAGTTGTTCCGCTACCAGTAAATAACGTGTGCCTTGCTTGAGCTCTACTTTAACCAACACATAGTTGAGTTTTGCATTTAAAGCCACCGCATAATTCGCCGCTAAAGTCCAAGGTGTAGTGGTCCAAATGGGGACGCTAATTTCTGAGATATCTTGTTCGCTCTTAAGCTCAAACTTAAGTTTTTCTAACAAAGCTTTAGGATTTTTAGCAACAAAAGCCACATCAATGGAAGGCGAGCTTTTATCTTGATATTCCACTTCAGCTTCAGACAAAGCTGACGCACAATCCACACACCAATACACCGGCTTACTACCGCGTAGCAAATGCCCTTGTTGAATTATTTCCGCTAAAGCGCGCACGGTATTTGCTTCGTATTCTTTACTCATGGTTAAGTAAGGATGGTGCCAATCGGCAATCACACCTAAACGTTCAAAATCGGCTTTTTGAATCTCAACCTGTGAATTCGCGTAATCACGGCACGCCTGACGAAATTCTGTTTTAGAAATTTTATCACCCGCTTTACCCACTTTCTTTTCAACATTGAGCTCAATCGGCAAACCATGACAATCCCAACCTGGCACAAAAGGTGCATTGAAGCCGCTTAAACTTTTTGACTTCAGCACCATATCTTTAAGGATATTATTTAAGGCAGTACCTAGGTGCGGGCGCGCATTGGCATACGGTGGACCCGCATTCAAAATAAATTTAGGTCGCGCTTGCGCTGACTCGCGTAAACGAGCATATAAATCCTGCTCCTGCCAACTTTTTAAGATCTCAGGCTCGCGCTGCGCCAGATTTGCTTTCATAGGAAAGTCAGTTTTAGGGAGATTCAGGGTGTTTTTATAGTTTTTCATAAGTCCTAGTTGCCAAAATAAAAAGGCTTAGTGTTGATGATTTCGTTAATGAATTCAAGTAGCTAGTCAGTCTTAGCTTGCGCAAAAAACTGTTTTGCCACTACCACATCCAAAGCTATTTGCGCTTTCAATTGCTCCAGATTGTCATAACGTTCTTCTTCGCGTACTTTTTTAAGAAAATCGACTCGGACATAATGACCATAAATATTAGCATTGAAGTCAAAAATATAAACTTCCAAGATCACTCGACTGCTGCCATCAACCGTCGGTCTTGTACCGAGATTTGCCACACCTCGATATACTTTATTCGCTAAGCCATGCACCTCGACTAGGAAAATACCGCTCATCGGCACAACTTTACGATGCAAATGAATATTAGCGGTGGGAAAACCGAGCTGACGCCCTAATTGACTACCATAAGCCACTCGCCCACTCACACTATAAAGCTTTCCAAGACAGGCATTTGCCGCCATTAAATCGCCGTGTTGCAATGCGCGGCGAATGCGAGTGCTACTGACACGCTCTTCTTCGACTAATAATTCAGGCATTTGTTGCACTGAAAAATGGTAGGTCTCACCCATCTGGCTTGAGAGCCCAAAATCGCCGCGTCGTTGTGCACCAAAGCGAAAATCATCACCCGCAATCAAAGCTTTTACAGCTAAAACTTTGACTAGAATATCTTGCACAAAATCTTCGGCAGATAATGCTGCAAGCTTTTGGTTAAAGCGCAAACAGATAACATAATCAATCGGAAATTCTTGCAAAGCCGCTAATTTTTCTCGTAAGCGCATCAAGCGCGCAGGTGCTTTATTTTTTAAAAAGAATTCAGCCGGTGTCGGCTCAAAAATTATTAATACTGAAGGTGCTTGGTAATCGCGAGAAAGTTGCGCCAGCTTATTTAAGAGCTCTTGATGAGCTAAATGCACACCATCAAAATTGCCTATGGTCACAACCGAAGATTCTAAAGTAGGAAGATTGGCTAAACCACGAATAAACTGCATCACTATGCCTCTGCTGGCGCTTTAAAATCGCGTAAACGCACACCACTCAACCAGAGACTAGCAAAATACGTAACACCGCCCGCTAAAATCAGCACCACTAATTTTTTACTATTTTCCCAAGTAGACTGCGCTAACCAGCTGTCAGTGCTGCCGGACAAAAACCATAAAACCACCGCCATCAATCCACAAGCAATACTGATCTGCAAACTAAAGCGCAACCAACGTGCTTCCGGTTTGTAATAGCGATAGCGAAATAATAAAAACCACAATAAAGCCGAATCTAAAATATTCGTAATGGAACTCACTAAAGCTAAACCGGCATGTGCGAGCGGGCCAATAAATACAAAATTCAAAACGATGCCAATTACTAATACATAAATCGCAATTTTAACCGGAGTTTTAATATCCTGGCGCGAATAAAAAGCTGAAGCCAATACTTTGCCAGCCATAATAGCTGGCAATCCTAGCGCAAACGCGACCAAACTTCGTGTCGTCATCACCACATCAACATCATTGAATTCACCGTGTCTCAATAAAGTAGCTAAAATCGGGCCTGAAATTGTTAATAAACCAATACAAGCAGGCATTCCGGCGACTAAACTGCAGCGCAAACCCCAGTCGACAATTTTAGAAAATGCTTTTTCGGAAGATTTCGCAAAATGGCGTGATAAAAGCGGCAATACCACTGTTCCTAAAGCAACACCGACGACACCGACAGGTAAATAAATCAATCGATCAGAATAATACAACCACGACACACTGCCCGCTGGTAAAAATGAAGCAAACACATTGTCAATTAACAAACTGATTTGTGCGACTGAACTACCAAAGATCGCCGGCACCATGAGTTTCATCACACGCTTCACTCCAGGGTCCTTCCAATCAAGGCGCGGCTTTGGCATTAAATTAAGCTTTTTTAAATAAGGTATTTGAATAGCTAGCTGCAATACGCCTGCAATCATCACCCCGTACGCTAAAGCCATAATTGGTTCTTGTAAATGCGGTGCCAAATACCAAGCCGCCCAAATTAACACAATGTTCAAAACCACCGGCGTAAAAGCTGAAATTCCAAAACGCCCATAGGTATTTAAAATCGCGCTGCTAAAAGCGGCTAATGAAATAAAAAAGATATAGGGAAAGGTTAAACACAATAATTGCTTGGTCAAATGAAAACGGGCTGGATCATGCGCAAAGCCCGGTGCAAAACCTAATACAAGCAAAGGTGCTGCAACTTCTGCGATGATCACAATCAATAACAAGGCCAAACCCAAGTTACCAGCAACGCTGTCGACAAAATGCTGAATTTTTTTTGAATCTTTTTGCCCATCATAACTCGCAAGCACTGGTACGAAGGCTTGAGAAAAAGCACCTTCAGCAAACAAGACTCGTAAAAAATTAGGAATACGGAAGGCAATCACGAAAGCATCGAACACGCCGCCGGCACCAAAGACTTGGGCGAGTATCATTTCCCGCCAAAAGCCTAAGAGCCGCGACAAAAATGTCATTCCAGCGAAGGTGGTAGTAGATTTAAATAACTTCTGGCTCATAATGCTGGGCATTATGACATGATTAGGTGT
>JBDNGR010000307.1:0-5193 GCA_041689165.1 Coxiellaceae bacterium | reverse complement strand
CAGCCCTTTTAAATCAAAGCAGGCTTATGAAAACGCTTTACATCAAAACTCACGGCTGTCAGATGAATGAGTACGACTCCTCCAAAATGGCAGAAGTCTTGAAGAAATCGCACGGCTTGGAACTAACCCAAAACCCTGAGTTAGCCGATGTAATTCTAGTCAACACCTGCTCGATCCGGGAGAAAGCCCAGGAGAAAGTATTTTCGGAGTTAGGACTTTGGCGCCCCTTAAAGAAAAAAAATCCAAAGCTTGTCATTGGCGTGGGTGGCTGTGTTGCAAGTCAAGAAGGCGCCACTATTATTAAGCGGGCGCCTTACGTCGATCTAGTGTTTGGCCCGCAGACTCTGCATCGCCTACCGGAAATGCTCAATCAACCTATTGCCACACAGAAATCACAAATCGATATCAGCTTTCCCGAAATCGAAAAATTTGACCAACTGCCTGAACCCAAGGCTAAAGGTGTTAGTGCTTATGTGTCGATCATGGAAGGCTGCAGCAAGTATTGTAGCTTCTGCGTTGTACCCTATACCCGTGGCGAAGAAATAAGCCGGCCATTTGATGATGTTTTAACGGAAATAGCCCTGCTAAGTGAACAAGGTGCCAAAGAAATCCATCTGCTCGGTCAAAACGTCAATGACTATCGTGGCTTAATGCACGACGGCCAGATTGCTGATCTGGCCCAGCTGATTCATTACACTGCGGCTTTAGAGGGCGTAGAACGTATTCGCTTCACAACATCTCACCCATCCGCTTTTGGTGAAGCACTCATTCAGGCCTATGCCAATGAACCAAAGCTCGCTAACTTCTTACACTTGCCAGTGCAAAGCGGTTCCGATCGTATTCTGGCTGCCATGAAACGCAATTACACCACGCTGGAATACAAATCAAAAATTCGCAAATTACGCCAGGTCAGACCCGGCATCTGCATTTCTTCTGATTTCATTGTAGGATTTCCCGGTGAAACGGATGCAGACTTTGAAGCAACCATGAATCTAATCCACGAGTTGGGTTTCGATAATTCGTATAGCTTTATTTACAGCAAACGCCCAGGTACACCAGCGGCTTCTCTACCAGATGATGTGCCCATGGAGCTGAAGAAAAAGCGCTTAGATATCTTACAAGATCGCATTAATCAAAATGTCTTTGCTATCAGCCGAAGTATGGTGGGCAGCACGGAAAATATTCTAGTCACGGGTCCCTCTAAACGGAACCCGCAACGCCTGAGTGGTCGCACTGAGAATAACCGAGTGGTGAACTTCAGTGGCACGGCTTCAATGATTGGACAGTTATTAACTGTAAGGATTGTTGAAGCTAAACCCTTCTCACTCATTGGCGAGGTAATAGCTTGATTAAAGAAACCCCTATGCAAGCTCTAGTGCTAACGCCTTCTGATTATCGTCGACTCAACAACTTCTGCGGCCCTCTCAATCAAAACATCGAATTCATTGAG
Organism: Coxiellaceae bacterium; assembly: GCA_041689165.1. Classification (GTDB taxonomy): domain Bacteria; phylum Pseudomonadota; class Gammaproteobacteria; order Coxiellales; family Coxiellaceae; genus CAIQCE01. The sequence goes on along the minus strand of JBDNGR010000307.1, from coordinate 3,743 downwards.
AAAAATCTTAAGCTTAGCTTACATAAATCGATTTCTTCAGGTCTTTCACATGGGGTGGAAGTCTTAAAAAATATCGAAGCGATTAAATTTACTCACTTCACGAGCAAGGATGTCGTTCGTCATCCTCTAGTACAAAAAATTATCCAGGCCTATGAAAATCATAAAAACGACGATTGAGTTAAGCCGCCAAGTGGCGTGTAAGAATGAATTCGTGCCAACAGCCGCTCAGATGAAAAAATGGGTGGCTGCTACTTTAATAAAACATAGCTTCAATAAGCCGCTTGCTGAAATCACCATTCGTGCGACCCATACGACTGAAAGCGCCAAACTCAATCAAGAGTACCGCGGCAAAACAGGGCCCACCAATGTGTTATCATTTCCTGACAGCCCTATTCCCGGCTTTGAATCAAATTATTTAGGTGATCTGGTGATCTGTGTCGAGCTTGTTAAACAAGAAGCTCTCGCACAGGAAATTGAACTCAAGGATCATTGGGCGCATTTGGTTATTCACGGCAGCTTACATTTGCTTGGCTATGATCATATCGAAGATTCTGAAGCTGAAACTATGGAAAAGCTAGAAGTTGCCATTTTGGAAGCATTTGGAATTAAAAGTCCGTATTAAAATGAACTCATACACTCACATGAATGTTTAACCCATTTATACAATCAAGCTAAATGGGTTAACTAAGCTCAAGCCACCATTGGAAAATCATTCACCAAGATCCATGGGCTGGTGGGGTTTGCGACTTTCAAGCTCCAGATTTATACCGTTTTTAGGTCCAAAGCATTTGCTAAACACAGCGCTAATCCTCTGTGGTGCTACCACTACTTGAGTAATAATTTGCCTTGCTTCTTGCTCCATGGATATACCGTGTTTTGCCGCCAGCAAACGCAGGCATTCACAGACCTTATCGTCCAGTTTTCTGACACTTAAACTAGTCATTTTCATTTTTCTAGCTTCGACCAAAAAAATGCCAGCACGTGCCAGCAATGCTAGCAAGTGCTGGCATAATGTCTACTGCTTAGGAAGATGATGTTTGGACCATTGGCGTTGTGATCAATGGAATCAGGCAAGAAAATAAATGGGGTGTTTGCGCCGCGCATGCTTGAAGACTCGCAAGCTCAGCCCAAGCTACGTTGCCGCTAATTCTTCAATCACTAACTGCAAACGCCGACGCCCCTTGTACTCGTTCACATCGAGACGATATAAACAATGCACTTGTTGCGCACGATGATTAGGCCATTGCTCAGGATTGATATTAAAAGCGATCGCATCATGATAGTGAGCCGCATTTGGCATACGCAACAATAATTTTAAATGCTTTTGCCCTACTAGACGCTGCTCAATAAGCTCAAAAGCGCCATCAAACAGTGGCTCAGGAAATGCGGACCCCCAGGGACCTGCTTCACGTAAAATTTCCGCTAATTCTAGTGTTAGATACTCAGCACTCAAATCACCATCAGAATCGTAACCGGCAATTAAACCTGCCTCTGCAACGCGCTTTGCCACTTCGGCATTAAATAACTGACTGAATAACTTGAAATCGCTTTCTCGAAGCGTTAAACCTGCCGCCATAGCATGACCACCAAACTTTGATAACAGTTCAGGATGGGCTGTCGCAATGGCCTCTAAACAATCACGGATGTGTACACCATTGATAGAACGCGCCGATGCTTTGAGTAAACCGTCATCCACTCGCGCAAATGCGACAACTGGACGATGAGTCTTATCTTTGACGCGTGAGGCCACTAATCCGACCACGCCTTGATGCCATTTCGGATCATACAAACACAAACCCTGTGGCAATGCGGCATCTAAGTGCAAACGATCCACAATAGCAAAAGCCTGCTTTTGCATTTCCGCCTCTAATTCACGGCGCTCCAGGTTTAGTTGATCTAATTGTAAAGCCATTAAATAAGCTTGGGATTCGTCTTCTGCTAATAGGCAGTTAATCCCCAAAGACATATCATCTAAGCGCCCTGCTGCATTTAAACGCGGCGCTAAAGCAAAGCCTAAGTCTGCAGCACCTAAGCTTGCCACCGTACGTCGCGCCAGTTGTAACAAAGCTTTGATCCCAGGTCGAGCATGGCCCGCACGAATGCGCGCTAGGCCTTGATGCACTAAAATACGATTATTTTTGTCGAGCGGCACCACATCTGCGACCGTACCTAAAGCAACTAAATCGAGAAATTTAGCCATATTTGGAACTTCAATTTGTTGTTGTACAAACCACTGCAGTGCTACCAAGCGGCTACGCAAAGCTAGCATCACATAAAAAATAACGCCAACGCCCGCGAGCGCTTTACTGGGAAAAAGATCATTAGCTTGATTCGGATTAACGATAATACAATTTTGCGGCACAACTTTAGCCGGCAAATGGTGATCCGTAATTAAAACCTCTATCCCTAAAGCTTGGGCTCGCTCTACACCAGCAACGCTGCTGATTCCATTGTCTACTGTAATAATAAGATTGGGATTGCGCGTTTTAGCTAGCTCAACAATCTCTGGTGTCAAACCATAACCATAAGTGAAACGATTAGGCACCAAGTAATCGACTTGTTGTGCTCCCATCGCTTTTAGAGCGAGCAAGCCAAGAGCTGTACTGGTGGCACCATCCGCATCGAAATCACCGATAATCAGAATCATTTCATTCTTAAGCAACGCTTGATGCAGACGTTCAGCCGCAGCTTCAATGTTGAGCAAAAGATTAAAAGGAAGAAGGTGCTCTAGTTCACGCGCTAGTTCTTGCGGGTTCTGTATCAGACGGGCCGCGTAAACGCGCTTTAAGATTGGGTGAAGAGTGCCGAGATATTCCGAACTAAAATCAGGTACGTTGCGGCGAATTATTTTTTTACTATGGCCTGCTGACATTTACTTTCTCATGGCTAAAATTTTGATGATTTAGAACAAACTGGTGCGCAATTTATAGCTGTACAAATGAAGGCCAAGAGTCTCAATATATCCATATATTGTGATCGCTATTAATTATGCGCGTGCATGTTTGCTATAAGCCTCCATTGCTTCTCTATCACCGCCAATTACCCTACCTGCATCAAAGGCGGTGGATCTTCTGCGACCAACGTCATAGGTCCGAAATAAACCTCCCTCCCCTGAAGCTTTAGCTGCGCGTTCAGCAGGTAGTTTATGGATGTACCAGCAAGTTGAAATATCCCTAAGCTTAAAAACATTTACGCTAAGGTACTCTGCAACAGCTTTATATTCTATTAAAAATTTTTTCCATTTTTTGCTTTTAATTTCTGCATGCTCATGGATTAGCATATTTTCAATCAAATCACGGTATTCATCCTGACAAATACTCAAGCGTAGCTTGACCGCTTCACTAAAATTTTCTACTAGTGACTTGCTGGATTGCGTAGCAAGCCAAGCCGCAAACCCTGGATCTAGCATAGCGTCTCTAATCAAAGGATAGATGACTATGATTTCACGAACCAAATTGTTGAGCTGCGTTTCAGTTAAAGCCATGGCCTACCTTTAAAATTTCTATTGGAATCAATGATTAATATCGCTAGAATGAGCACATTTCTTGGTCTTACTGTGCATTAACTTTAATACTATGAGGCAAGCACACGGACCTGCCCCTACAAGGACCGCGAATCATATGGCAATTACTCAGTTTTATCAACAAAGTTTCCCGGTATTGGAATTAGATGAAAAATATGTGCTGCGAGAACAAAGCCCTGAAGATATACAGGCTTTTTTCAACTACTATACCGACCCTGTG
>JBDNGR010000306.1:0-3055 GCA_041689165.1 Coxiellaceae bacterium | reverse complement strand
ATTAATGTGTGTAATCGCTATTACTGCAAGCCTAAAATCAACACGGTCTTGTAGGGGCGGGCCCCCGTGCCCGCCCTCCTGCTGTTGGATACATGCGGGGCAAATAACATCAATATCTGATTCGATGTATCATGACACCATGAAAATCCTAAGCGACGATAAAATTCCTTTAGTCCAAGAACTCTTTGGTGAGCAAGCCGAAATCCGCTTTAAACCCGGTACGCAAATCAGCCAAGCCGACCTTAAAGATATTGATATTTTACTCGTGCGCACCATCACCCAAGTTAATCGCCATTTATTGCACAATACCGCCGTACGCTTTGTCGGTACGGCAACAACTGGCACTGATCATCTGGATACACACTATCTTGCAGAACACGCTATTCACTGGTTTTCAGCTAAGGGTGCTAATGCGCAAGCTGTCGTTAACTATGTGCAAGCCTGTATAGCTGCACTACAACAAGCCAAGCTCATACCCCTCAACCCAAGCCTTGGGATCATTGGAGCAGGAGAAATCGGCATCAAAGTCGCTAGTAATTTGAAGACCACTTGCTCGAAGATTCTATTGAACGATCCACCCCGCGCTCGTGCTGAAAGCCGTTTTAATTCAGCACCACTGAATGACTTAGCCCAACTCGACATCATTAGCTTGCACACTCCGCTCAGCAAAAGTGGTGAGTTCCCAAGCTATCACTTACTCGACAAAAACTTTCTCGAGCAACTCAAGCCGAACAGCGTGTTAATCAATACCGCGCGTGGGGGCGTGCTCGATGAACAAGCTTTACTAAATTTAAAAAAACTGCCTATTTTATGCTTGGATGTGTGGGAACATGAACCCAATATCAATCTGGAATTAATGCAGCACTGTTTTATTGCCACACCTCATATCGCCGGCTACAGCCTCGAGGCCAAAAATCGCGCAAGCTTAATGCTCTACAATGCTCTTAGTAATGTTTTAGGCTGGTCTGCAGTCCCAGATACTTTTAAGAATTCAACTCAACAACAGGATGTCTCAGTCGCCGAAATCTTGCAGCATTACAATCCTAATAACGACAGCGCTGTAATGAAAAAAAGCTTAGAAAGTTGTGGTGAAGCAAAACAAGAATTCGAGAATTTACGTAGGACGTATAAGTTACGCCAAGAATTTTAAGAAGAAAAACCACTGCCAGAATACCTTTTCAGGGTCTGGCAGTAGCGCATTAATCACCTGAAGAACTTCTTCACGGTACGGGCGAGCCCTCCTCGTCTCTCTGTATGATGCCGCTGCCTCCTTGAAAAGAGGCACCACCCGAGCCCCTCCCAAAGTTAGCGGAGCTGAAACCGCCCGATGCTTGACCTTCTTTTCTTGCTGTTGCAGCCCTTAAAGAACCAGCAGCAGCAGCAGAAGAGGAGGAGGAGGAGGAGGAGGAGGAGGAAGCGGTATCCCTGGGTTTTAAAGCATAATCCACATTATGCCCAGCCGCACTTTGAGCTATTTGCTCTGCATTTCGGAAAATATTTGGTATAAGCCGCTGGTCCTCACGGTAAGCCTTCAGAGCTTTATAGGCTTTGATCCAACGCGGATCACCCTTGGGTACTACTGTTGCCGGTGAAAAGTTGGGTAATATCCCCGCGTAATAACCTCTGAGCGCTCCTAGCTGACCCTTTAATTTCGCTAGCTCCCCCGCAGCTGCAGGACCCGTCCGAGTCTCAAGATCTTGAATACGCTTAACCAAACCTTTAGTAGCTGCTTGCACTGCTGCCACATTATAGCCATATGCCTTATAAGCCTCTTCCATATCAGGACTGATGCTTGACGAATCTTTGATAAACTTCTCAGGGTCTTTCCAAGCCGAGTAAGCTTGATATCCCTTGTAAATAACCGTTGCAACAACAGCTAGTATAACCAGCGCTAAGACTGCTCCCAGAATGGCGGCACCAATCGGATTAGCCACTAAAGGCGCCAGAGCAGTTAAAGCCAATACCTTAGTAGTCAGCCCCACCATTCCGATGCCAAGGCCGCTCATTGCAACACCAAAAGCACCAAGAGCCGCGGGCATTCCAAATAGCGATAAGCTAATCATCATGGATGGAATAGCAACACAGGCACTGAGCGCGCTTAGCAAAATGAAATTTCCCCACGTACGATTACCGGTGCTTCTTGCACTCTTCAGCTCCTGAACAGCAGAGAAAAGACTTACAATCGAAACAAAAGGCAAGCTCATCAGTAGCGGCTTAAAGATGACACGCCACAGCCAAGATTGCTGGGGATAAGTGCTCTGGCCTCTCACCTTCTCAGAAGCTGCTGCTTGTATCTTCTTAATATTTTTTTCCATTACCCCTGCTTCTTTGTGAATAGCAGGAGGTACTGAAGAAGGGCTTACTTGTTGTCCATACTCTGGAATGCCGAGTTCCAAAATAGAACTGCCTTCACGTTGCTTGTCCAGCTCAACAGCTTTATAGACTCTTACTAACCGTCCACTCCAATCACTGTCATCACAAAGCTGCGCAATATAGCCCTTCACGGTAGCGCCTGATACTAGTTGTGAAGCAACGTAGTCAGCAATTTTCCTCACGAGAAGTCGCTCTTCATCATTGGTGATGGCTCCTTCTAGATTAAGCCCATAAAGATTCAAAGGCGTAGTAGTTCGAATGGTTGCGTTTTTTGAAGCTATGTAGTACGCAACCAACGGTATATATCGGGCCAGTATTTGATCTCTCATATCCCATATCTCCTATGTTCTTCTTATTAGGCTGGCTCGGACTAGTGCCTATCTCATGTTTGCGAGACTTTGCCATTCCCTAGGCAGCTCAGACCCAGGTCGAGCAGAGGGACCAGCCGTAGCAGCGAACTGACCTCCGTTATATGGCGGCAAGTGTGAGCTGGACGCCACGCTGCCACCTCCTCCTCCAGAAGGACCGGCAGAAGGATCGGCTAAACCTGCAGGTGGTACAGGAGTCGTAGCCGATGCTTGACCAGCTGCTTTTGCAGTGGGGGCTTCATAAGCAGGCCAACCACCTATAGGGGGAGAAACTGTCACGCCTAGATGACTACTACTAGTAACTTTCAATAACT
>JBDNGR010000305.1:0-1616 GCA_041689165.1 Coxiellaceae bacterium | reverse complement strand
TTCCGTGGATGCATTTGTTTATCCACCATATCACTCACTGATTCCTCAAAAAATTGAACGGCGCTTCCAAAATTAACGTGACCACAAACGTCAAGGATTATTAATCGATGATTTTGACGTGTCCTATCAATGTATTTCTCCAGGAAATCGTCTGTAGCTGTAATATCGAATATTTTTGATAAAAATTTGATATCAGCTGATTTAAAAGACTTAATCGTGAAAAATTTTCCACTGGCTTTAAAATAGCAGGAATGAAGAAGCAAACCAATTTTACTATCCGTTTGTGTAGCATTTTCAATGGCTTTACGAATGGACTCATCTATTTTAAAATGGTTTTTTCGATCATCCCCACTAAATGCTGGCGGTTGGTTAAAACGCTTGACCTCTTTATCGGGCAATACATCCATCAAACGCATTAATCAATTTCTCCAATTTTTTCAACAGCCTCGCTTAGGTCAGCAAATGAGGGTTGGCAGTATAATTTTGTTGTATCTAATCGTTCATGCCCAGCTAACGACGCCACTTTTTCTAAGCTGATGCCCGCATCCACCAGATTTTTACAAAAAGTATGTCTAAACTGATGAGGTGAGATAATACCAAGCTCGTCAGGAAAACGTAACCGGTTTAGCATCAACTGTACACCACGGGGACTAAGCGTTCCCCGCTGCCCATTAAAGACAAAAACATCACTACCAGCGTGTATTGTATAATCCAAATTATATAAAGCAAGGCGAGCATCCTTATTCAAGGGGATCTCACGATACTTGCACCCTTTGCCAGCATTAACCAATAGCTTGCCTTTACGCTCACTCATGGTGACATGCGGCCACTTCATGTCACATAATTCGCTGACACGTAAGCCCGTATTCAACAATATTTTCACAATTGCAGTGTCCCTTTTACTGCCATACTGCTCTACGTGACGAAGCAATTGGTTTTGCTGTGTTCGAGTTAGCCATTTAGGAATTGACTGTGAATGTTTAACCGTCTTTGGCAATGGAAATCGGTATTTTATTTTCTTCGTATCCCATCCCCATTCTAAAAAATATTTCAGTGACAGTAATCGACGGTTAATTGTTGGCGGTCTAAGATCCGAATCAATCAAATGTTGTTTGTATTGGCGCGCATCGGTTGGCGTAATATTAGTCAATTTCATTTCTACGCCATTAATTGATTCAAACCAAATAGAAAATTGGATCAAGTCGCTTTGATAACTCGACAACGTTGCAGGCGATTTATCAGTCGATTTTTGATAAGTAATGTAGCTTTCAATATAAGTATTTTTGGTCATTAATAATTATGCGATTAGATTTTAATGGGATAATGTACCACATTAAAACTAATTATACGATGAGCCGACGGTCAACTAAGCGCATAATGATTCTTATACGATTAGTTTTACGGGGAGATCTATCATTTATCAGACATTCGATTTATGCGCTTAGATTTGATCAGGTGTTTTTGCAAAAAGACCTTTATGGTGTATGCTTTTATGGTTGTTTATTAGGTATTATTTTGAGGAATTATTTGATAGATAATTTTTCTAACTCAGGACTTAATGACCAAATTAACGTCAAAAACAGATGGTGTTATTCGTAATTACCCCATTCCTGTAA
>JBDNGR010000304.1:0-2681 GCA_041689165.1 Coxiellaceae bacterium | reverse complement strand
TTGTTATTATCAACTTTAATGGTGAACTGACTGCCTTTCGCAATGCCTGCCTCCATCAAGCGCTGCCCATCCACGCTGGCTATCTCGATCCGGATGGCGTTTTGCTCTGTCCCTGGCATAACTGGTGTTATGATGTGACGAATGGTGACTGTCTGACCGTGCCTGGCGCCCAGCTTGAGCAATATGCATTGCGCATTGCGGATGATCGGGTTTGGGTCAAAATCAGTTAGTTGATCGCTTCCGTTACCGAATCCATTTATTGATATTTTCCTCCAAAGAAAGTTGATTGCTTCCGTAGATGGGCTATAATGGCTTGCAGCCTAGCCCTAGGTCACTTCTGCGGATTATGGTTAGCAGGTGCGTAGGAATTTCAGTCCTGCGCACTTGCGCGTCATACGATAAAAATTAGTGGTTATGCGGCTGTCTTCTCGCTTTGCGATACAGCGTAACTCTTAAGCAACTCACGGATCATACGTTGATATGAAGCGTTAAATTCGTGGGCCTTTGCCCGAAAAAAATCTACCGTTTCTTTGTCAAGCACTATGGTTATCTTTTCGGTTTCATCATCTTTGTAAGTTGCTAGCACAGACGGGGGCGGTAAAAAGTCTTCCACGACTCGCACAGGGCCATGTGTGCCATCAAAAACATCACCTATTTTCAAATTGCTTGGCATATATTTTCTTTTCCTTGCGCCAGTATCCTGCGCCAAATATCCTGATTTGATTATTTCTGTAGGTAAAGCGCACGGTGCAAATTCTGCCATGCACCTTACCTATACACTTGTATCTTATTTCATCTTCTGTACTGTGTGACGGGTCGTCTACGATCACACGGTAGGGATCTAAAAAAGCTTCCCTCGCATCTCTAAATGAAACGCCATGCTCTGATTGATTGCTTATATCTTTTACAGGGTCGGTATCAGAAAAGTATTCCATAGCTTCACTATGTTACCATACCATTGATATGGCGTCAAGTCTGTAAAATAGACGTTTGCGCGTAGAATTTATTGGATATACACTGCTATGAACTTGTGATCCAGATAGAGTACAGAAATGTGATAGGGTATTACATGACTGATAGAAATAACCTCACATTAACTGTAGCTGCCGATATGGTAGGCATCAAAGGTACTATGCTGCGTAGGTGGGCAGAATATCATAAAGATTACTTGTCACCAGGAGCAAACCCACTGGCTGGGGTTACTCGTAGGTTTACATCACGCGACGTAGAGATATTAAAATATATTGCAGAGCTTAGATCACAGGGCTTAACGGTGGGTGGCATTAATGTTAGATTGGCAACGCTCACGTTTCCAGATATAGAAGAAAACGAACAAAATAGCGACTTAGTGCCGGAAGCTGACACAACAGAGATTGCCCTCTCAACCAAACAGGAAGGGTTACAGTCAACGCAAGCTATCGTCGTAGCACTCCAGCTATGCAAACGCAAATAGACACTTGCAGCGTGTCAGCGCACAGCATCAAGGCCATACGGTCAAAGGCTTTGCCCTCGGCTTCTTGGTGGCCGGGTTCCTGTTCTTGGGAATGGTGCTGCTATCGTGGTTATTCGACTTTTGACAAAATTGAGCCATTTGAGCCATGTGAAATGAAGTGCTACCAGAGAGAGCGTTGCTTTCGGAGGAAGACCAGATGAATTACTCGGGGGTTTGAGCAGACCGAGGGTCGCCCCAACCCCCGAGTAATTCGTTCCTTTGCCCCTTTTTACACTCCATCTCTCTGGTAGCACGGTCTGTCACCTAAGTTTTGATGCCTGATTTTGTCAAAAGTCGAATGGTTATATGGTGGGTAGTTAAATTGAACTATGCTATACTAACAATCTCTTCATGGAATGGCAACAAGTAGCGGAACAAGGAGATCAGTGATGAAAATCAGATTGACAGTATCATTCATCGTTACATTATTTCTCTTGGCATGTAGCAGTCCCAATAATGTGATTGAACTGAGCACAGAAGCCAATACCGTCCAAGCTGCTCCATCTGATACTATTGCTGCTCAACCCAGTAGCGGCAACGGGGTCCCTTCGTTTGTAGAGATAGGTCAAACTTACGAATGTAATGTATATGTTAGTGTAGATCTAATATTTACAGTGGAAGAAATAGGAAATAACTCATGGGTTCGTGGTACTCGCTTGGGATCAAATTCTTCAGCAGGTAAAAGTCAATGGTTCAATATGAACCAGATGGTATATTGTGAAGTGGCTGAATCCTAGATTTTTTCTTGTTAGACGATAAGAATGAAAAAGCCCAACATTACGGCTGGGCCTGTTTTGCTCTTTATCAATGCTACATTTACAATTTAGGCATGTGTAATACTACTATCGAGGGCAATGTGAATACAGGTGGCGGTGCCTTTACAGGGCGCGATGTCATACATTTGCACCTAACTATAAACCTCATTACAAACAACATCATCTGCCCAGATAGCACACAAAAAATCCACAAAGCAGGGATTGAAACCTCACACCTATTTTATTAAATCAGATAGGTGTGAGCGGGGATTGAAACCTTCTTGTTTTGACAAAAATAAGGAAAAGCCGATGACCACTAATAGCTTTCAAGAACAATTTGGCATCCCTTCCAAGGGGGCAAGTGAGAAAGTGCGCCCCTACATGATCGAATGGGTGCAAACGTTTATCCGCGAGTCCCCTTTTATGATTATGGC
>JBDNGR010000303.1:0-2078 GCA_041689165.1 Coxiellaceae bacterium | reverse complement strand
TGGCACGATACTGTGCTATTAAATCACCAGTCGTCTGATGTGACTACGCAGCTAAGCGCCATCAATAGCGCCCATTTAATAGCGTTTCCTATTGAAGACACCTGGTATACGACTATGAGTGGGCAAGAAAAACAATGTGCTTTTCTTGCTATTAGTTTAAGCCATCCAAACGCCGCCAATGAAACCTTACGAGCGATTTCTGAGCTCCTGCAACTTCCTGTGGGTTACTTATACATCTGCGCTGCCATGACAGGCCGTATAGAGCTGATAGAGCCTGCTTTATCAGATGAGCTACACGGTATTTCAACGCAGCTACATCCATCGGAATCAACCTTAAGTGGTTTACAACAGCTAACCACCTTGGCAGTCGACCACGGCCATATAAACCTAGTAGAGCACATTGCTAAAATTGCCCCGGGCTCCATTGAACCTATTAGTCGAGTAAACCGACCGCATTACTGCGGTCAGCTCCTCTAAGAACGCAGCATGCCACTTTCATGGCACTGCGCTCAAGCCCGCATAAGGTTGAATAACTTTCAACCCGGCATACTTTGAGTTTTCAGTAACGTTTTCCCTAGTCTTGCGCTCTTTTGTTCTTTTCAGAAAGTATTCCTTGAATTGAGGATCAAAAGGATTCGCAGCGGCCAGAATTTTCTTGTGCCTTCGGATGCGCGTTGCTGTTGCGTTCTTTAAATAAAGTTTCTTTTTATTGCCAGCTTTATCTATAGTGGTGCAATAGAAACGCCAGCGATCAAGACCTACGTTTGTAAAATATCGTTGTATTATCCAACTTTTCCCTTTACGCGCATGTCTTTTCAGCCCCCATCGTTTTAACGCCAAGAAAATTTCCGAGTCGATTTGGGCAAATATTTTAGAGGATACTGATCCTCGATAATAGTTTGTCCATCCAGTTATTTTTTGATTCAACCGATGAATTAACTGATCGGTTGGTAGTGAAACACCTTTTCTAATAATCTCCCTGATGTCAGTAAGAAAAGATTTAACATTGGCTTTGGATGGTTTTATAAGTAACTTCCCATTCTGATACTTTCGTATATTGAAACCAATAAAATCAAATCCATCTTCTATCTGGGTGATTCGTGTCTTCTCTTTTGAGAGCTCAAGGCCAACCTCGCCTAATGCCCTCACTAAGATTGGGATTACTTTTTCTTCTAACAATTCCTTGCTCGCTGCGGTAACAATAAAATCATCGGCGTATGCGATCACATTGATCTGTTCGCTTTTCCTCTGTCTTATCTTCTCGCTGCGCAGCTTAGCCTCTAAGCCTGATAAGGCCATGACCGCAATTGTCGTTGAAATTGTGCCCCCTTGAGGAGTCCCGACTGTAGTTGGATGTTTCTCGCCGTTTTCCATAAAGCCTGCTTTGAGGAATTTCTTCAAGACAACCCTGTCCATTGGAATGTTCTTTAGCAACCAATCATGGTTAATCCGATCAAAACATGCGGAAATATCACCCTCCAAGACCCATCGTGGCGATGTCTTTCTGCATAATGAAGTAAAGCATTGCTCTCTCGCATCATGGGTAGACCGTTTCGGTCGAAATCCATATGCATTTGGGTCGGCTCTCTCCTCCGCTACTGGGACTAAAGCAGTCTGCCATAAAGCCTGCATACTTCGATCTTTTTGCGTTGGGATCGAGAGTGGGCGCAATTTTCCGTTTTTCTTCGGTATGTGGATTCGCCGTAATGGGAGAGCGTTGTAATCCCTCCTTTTTAGGTCGTGAACCGCATTTATCTTTTGGCGGGGTGTTCGAAAAATAACACCATCGACTCCGGGTGTTTTGCTACCTTTATTACTTGTGACTCGCTTAACCGCCAAACATTTGGCATAAAACGATGAAGTGAGAAGTCGCTGCAAAGCGTTTACTCTGCCTTTCTTTCCCTCTCTTTCTGCCTTGGCAATACGCGTTTGGAGCTGAAATACATGCACCTTTATCTTTGACCACGGCAATGCCTGCCAAGTACTTGGGTGCTTAGCTGAAGAGGCACCAGTGGATTTCCCCACCGTCATTTGCGTTTCTTCATTCATTCAGTTCGCCAAATTATCTTACCATTTTG
>JBDNGR010000302.1:0-15778 GCA_041689165.1 Coxiellaceae bacterium | reverse complement strand
TGCGGCAAGGGCTTGATAAACACCAATATTCTTCTCCTCCTGATACAGCACCAGGGGTTCCACAACAGAATGTACTTAGACGTTCTGTGTCTGGAGTCAGAGTCTTGCTGCCCGGTTCTTCTCTAGTAGCTCGAGGCGCTCCAGAAGCTTCTGGAGCTACTGGAACTCCTGCTTCAGATCCTGCAAAAGCGCTTAATCCCCCCGGTGATGGTGCTTGCGGCGACGTCCCCACTACCACTATTGCAGCAGCACCGAACCCGGCTTAGGGATTTCCAGGAGTGCGATAATCTTCTGGTTTAATGCCGCTATCGAGAAGCTTTAGCTTTACCTCCGCCTTTGGAGGGGCTTACGCCAGCACCTGCCACCACTGCATCATCATCAGCTGATCGTTCGACTTTGGGGCCTGCCAACTTGGCATCACGTGGTATAGGCGAGTCTCTAAAGCGTTTGGCCAAGTTTTCAATGAGGACTGTGATAGAGCTTGAGTAAGCGCTTGTACTGCTGCTGGCAATATTTCGCTTGAGGCTAATGGTCATGTTATAGCAGGCTAGCGCTTGTGCTTGATAATCAATAGCCTGTCCGTAGTAGTCAAATTCTTGTGAGCACACAACTGCACTGTCAGTAATAACCGGTTTGCTGGTCTGCAAGCTTCCTGCATGGGCAAAATAGTATTCAGCAATCTGCATTTTAACTTCGATATCCAGTAGTTTACCTGCTATACCGTGGTGATCAGCAGCGGTTTTTCCGCGTTTAGTTAGGCGCTCTAGCGATTCAAACATGCTCGTATCTTCTGGTTTCATTTCTCGCATTTTACATAGCTCATAGCTAGAGATTACGTTTAAGCATTGGAGAATGCTAGCATTGTCGGCGCACGGAATTGAAGATTTCGTAAAACGTTCTTCGAAAGCCCATGCAGTAGTGGTGTTAGGCGATAAGCGATTTATTTGTAAAGGCTTCTTTTCAGCATAAAGAGCATTTTTGATTCTTCCTTCTAGTTTAGTATTAGTAGCGCTTTGCATACTTTCTAGCATTAAGGTATTGGCAGTTAGATAGCTTGCCAAGGCTGCACCGCGATAAAAGATAGCAAGACCTAAGTTAAGATCTTCGCATCTGCTGCTAGGCTCAGCAGTAAATAATTTTGGATTAGATTTGGAAGTGAGGTGAGGGGTTTCTTGGTAACCGAAAAAGTATTCAGCAATCTGCATTTTAATCTCGGCTTCAAGTAAATAGCCAGCTACACCGTGATATTGAATAGCTGTTTCACAGCGTTTGAGTATGCGCGTTATTAGTGTGCAGATCTGTTCACGACTATCGGGTTTCAACTTTCGAATTTGTGTTAAATCTTGGGTAATAAGCTTGTGTAAGCAAGAGAAGTTACCGATTAATGCTCCTTTCTCTAGGCACTCTATGCCTAAGGCTTTTAAACGTAAATCTAAATCGCTAGAGTGTGAATAAGTGTACTTTTCACCTTCAATAAGGATTTCACTGGTAAAGTGATGCAAGCTTTGCACCTGCATGCCAGCTACTAATTCTGCCAGAGTGGAACTGCTGCCGGGCTCAGCAATTTTTTGGACTGTATTGGCAAGATTTAAGCTTTTCATTGCTGCAGCTATAGAAGTTTGATTAGCTCTTGCTTTTTCAAACCAAATACTAGCTTTCGCTGAATCTTTGATTTTTTCTGTATAAAGCTTTTGTATGAGAGCTGCAATACAATAATTTCCCCCTAAAGTGGTTGTTTCATAGAGTGTTGTGAGTTGTTTAATCAGGTATGTGTGGATGAGTGGTAGGTCATGTTTGGCTGTACTGTTTTTTCCGATGTGCTTAGCGTCTTCTGTGGATGAGTCAAGCATCTTTAAATAAATCAAAATCGAAGCTAGCTCTGCAATTGTTTTGAATCTGTTATTGTTGGGAAGTGTGTTGATTAATTGAGCAAGAAGGTGCTGCGAGCCTTTGAAGGTTGGCGGTGAGCAGGTGCTCAAATGAAATGCCTGATAAAAATTGCCGTACAACTCCATCATAGAGTATTTTTTGGCTATTGATGCGGGATCTTTGAAAGCTGCAATTAACTTATGCTCCTCCTCTGTTGCAGCCTTGCTATTAATAGATTCTCGCAAACTCGGTTGATTAAATTTTTCGATGGTTTTTTGGTCCGCAAGGCTTTCGGGAGTAGGGCTTTCAGCACTAGACCATTCCCAGCTTTTAAAGCCAAACCAACCATAAGCAGTAGGTTTTGGTTTACCGCCGGCGAGACTAAGCCAGCCAGCTGCTTCATTTTCCGAATAAACTTGGTTAGCTTTGAGCCTAGCTAGCTGGCTGGATGTTGTTGTTGAAGCCTCAGTTTCAAGTTTGGTGGCGAGTAGTTGGTAGCAATCAGCACGTTTTCTGTGTAATTGGTAAATGAGTAAAATAATTTCTTGTTTGTTATGCGGATTAAAACGAGCGGGTACAGCAGTTGCCTCGTCGTAACGCTTAATTAGTTGGCTTAGTAAGCTGTCGATGACCTCAATGGTTTTTTTCTGGGTTGAAAAATCAAGTATGTCGAGCAGATCTTTGATTGAGCCTAAAGATTGACTGTTCTCAGTTTTTTGTATGGCCCAGTCTAGGTACAAGCTTGCTTCATCTGGTTTTGCTTGGTAAAGGGCTTGTACGGCCATTAATAACCAGGTTTCACTATTATAGAAATTAGTGTCTGTAAGACTAAAGTTATTCTTTATCGTGTTGCTGCAGTAAAAGAAACGCTTTTGTTGAAGATAAAGGACTAATAGGTCAGTCTGAAATTGATTTTGAATTTTCGGAAAGCTGGGCCCAATGTTTCGATAATACGATCTTAGGTGCTGAATTACTTGATCCAGAATTTTGACGGCTTGGTGAGCTTCAGCTTTATCCAGCTGCATCAGGTCTAGTACTTCATTTAATGAGGCTAGTGAGCTAAAGTCTAAATGGTCTTTGAATTCAGAATTTTTTTCCACCACTACACTTAGGTATTCATTGCCGAGTCTCCAATTGGATTGGTGGTAGAAACAAAAAGCCATCCATAACCAGCGACAGGAAGCATGGTTTGAATCGAAAAAATAATCATTCAAATACTGGCGCAATTCGGGATAGCCAGAATCTTTGGCATCAGAATCTTTGGTAAATGTGGTGTGTATCGCGGCAGAGAGCGTGATTGAGAATGGGTGCCTCTTTTTGTCTTCTGGAGGGCTGAGGTAGCGCAGTGACCACAAAGCATCTTCTTTTGCAGCTTTACTGGTATCAGAGTGTGTCGTATCAACCGCGGCACCTGCGCCTGCATTCGCTGGGCGTTGACGTAAACGCAGAGCTGTCTCTGCTTCAACGCGAATATAAGTTAACAGTGTTTCATCATGAAGCTCTCTATTGGTTGGAAATGCGGTGAGACGGTTACAACTGTAGGCCTTTTTTAAGGGTACGAGGCAGCCACTATATTCATTAAGTTTGGCGAGTTTATTTTCGGGCTTAGCTAAATTGGCTTCGGTAATTTGCTCGCTCATGGCTAAATTACTTCTGGCTTGGCACGCAAACGAAAGTCCGCTTAGTATCTCAAAAAGATAATGTGATTTGCTTTTGTATAAGCCAGTAGTTTTAGCAAGCTCCCAATCATCGGCAAAGGTGAAGTCAGGAGATATCAGTAGAGCGTTAAATTGATCAAAACCCATACCCTTAGCTTGTAAAACATGTTTCTCCCAAAAGCTTTGTAGCAGAGGATGGGTAATAATCTCGTAACACAATTTACTTAAAGGAGAGGGATTGCTAAGACAATGATGAGCAAGCTCAGCCAGGTACATAAACTTGATTTCAGCAAAAATCTTTTCAAAAGCATTTATCATCTCTTGCGTAATATCATTAAGAGAGCGTGGGCTGAATTTCTCACCAAACACTGTTTCGTAGTTAGCCGCAAGTTCTTCAGGCGTTCGAAACTGGATAAGGCGCACGATGCGTAAGCGCAGCAGTTGATGGCGGATCTCTAATAAGTAGGGGTTTAGTTCAGCAGGAGCTGCTGGAGCGACAAAAAGCGTGCATCTAGTCATAAATAGTCCTTTGTGTATTACGCCAATGCTGAACAGGTCAGCCTTGATTGCTTCGCCCTAATAGTAGGCAGAGGGTGATATTAAGAAATAACGCTCATAAATGCAATTACCGGGAAATTATCAGCTTGATTTGCTTGGGGCTCGTTGGGGGGGTGCTTGCGAAAGTGCAAGGCTGGGTTCATGTCGGGGGTTCAGGCTTGCCCTCAAAGCTCTTAAAGATTTGGGGGGAATTTGGAGGGCTTGCTGAGTCAGGGCCTCGCATCTTCAGTTCTAATAAGGTTATAATGCCTCCTTTTTACAAGGGGGGAGTTATGTTACTAAATGAGATGAGTCCTGGTAAGGATATACCCAACGATTTCAATGTCATTATTGAAATTCCCGCGAATGGTAGCTCAATCAAGTATGAGCTAGATAAGAAATCAGGTGTTTTAGCGGTCGACCGTTTTATGCCTACTTCTATGTATTACCCATGCAACTATGGTTTCATTCCAAGTACTTTAGCTGGTGATGGGGATCCTGCAGATGTTTTAGTGGTAACTCCTTTCCCTGTGCAGCCTGGCTGTTTGATTCGTTGCCGAGCGCTTGGCCTTTTAAAAATGACCGATGAAGCAGGTGAAGATAGTAAAATCTTGGCTTTACCTATCGAGAAGGTTTGTAGTCAGTTTGCTTATATGAAGACCTTGGAAGATTTACCACCTATGTTATTAGAAACCATCAGTCACTTCTTTGAATACTACAAGGCGCTTGAGCCAGGTAAGTGGGTTAAAGTAACGGGTTGGCAAGCTAAAGATGCTGCGGCCCTAGAAATTCATACTTCTGTTGATCGTCACCAGAAATCATTAACTTAATTTAGGACCTGTTGACACTTATTTTACTGCTGCTAACTAAGGGCATCTCTATAAATTAGATATTTTGGTTTGAGACAAAAGAACAATTTAAAGGCTGCCCTTAAGCGTGATGTAAAAGTAAATGTCAGCCAGTCAAAGCATTGCAAAAGGGTTTAGACATGAGAAAATTATTAGTTTCTTTATTAGTATTATTTGTCAGCACCAGTTTTGCTGATGCGGACCAAGATTTTTTGGCTAAAAATAAAACTCAAGCGGGCGTCGTTACTTTGGCTGATGGTTTGCAATATAAAGTTTTGCAAGCGGGCAATGGACCAAAGCCCAGGTTGAATGATCAAGTGACAGTCAATTATGAAGGTCGTTTGGTTGATGGCAGCGTATTTGATAGTTCTTACAAACGGGGTGAGCCGACAAGTTTTCCTGTTAATGCCGTTATTCCTGGTTGGACCGAGGCTTTGCAATTAATGCCCGTGGGTTCTACGTGGGAGCTCTATATTCCTGCTCATTTAGCTTATGGTTCAAACGGTGTACCTGGAACTATTGGTCCTAATCAAGCGCTGATCTTCAAGCTTCAATTGATCGGAATTAAGTAGCATTTCAGCTATTCTTGTTGCTTGCAGCAGCTATCAGTCATAGCAGAGGATCGATTAGAAACATGGCGAGCCCTTCTTTATTATCTTGGCAGGGGGGTGATGCGCTCACCTTATTCCGACTTGAAAAATTAGCCTCTCGTTTACGTGAGCAATTATCTCTAACCCATCTTGAAGTTAAGCAAGTTTATTTTATAGCCTTGCAAGATAAAGCGCTGAGCGATACAGAAATCGCAAGTCTCAAAACTATTTTAGGTGATGTTAGTGCGACTGAAGTAGCGCCTGCTCCTGCGCTGTTATGGGTGGTGCCGCGTGTAGGCACTTTATCATCGTGGTCCTCTAAAGCGACCGATATTCTGCATAACTGTGGCTTAAATGCTATTAAGCGCATTGAGCGTGGTTTACAGTATGCTGTGCAAACCAATCAAGCTTTGAATGCTACGCAAACTGAATGGTTGAAAGCGCAAATTCATGATGCGCTCACCGAATCCGTTCTAAGCAATCCTAATCAATTTAGCGAGTTATTTAATACGCAAACCCCTCAGGCATTAAAGAGCATTGCTTTGCTTGAGCATGGGCTTGCTGCTTTGAAAGAGGCTGATCAAAGTTTAGGTTTGAGTTTGAGTGCTGAGGAAATGGATTATTTACTCAAGACTTTCACTGAGCTTAAGCGTAACCCCACCGATGTAGAATTGATGATGTTCGCCCAGATTAATTCAGAGCACTGTCGGCATAAAATATTCAATGCGGATTGGACGATTGATGGGGTAGATCAAAGCCATTCCTTGTTCAAAATGATTCGTAACACACAAGCCCTTAATGGTGAGAATGTTTGGGTGGCCTATAAAGATAATGCCGCGATTTTGAAAGGATATGATGCAGAGCATTTTTGGCTCGATCCTTATACGCAACACTATCGTGTCGTGACTGAAAATGCTCCGATAGTATTTAAAGTTGAAACTCATAATCATCCTACCGCGATTTCACCGAAACCAGGTGCCGCGACTGGTAGTGGTGGTGAAATTCGTGATGAAGCAGCCACTGGGCGTGGTTCCACTACGCGAGCGGGTTTGGTAGGTTTTAGTGTGTCGCATCTACATTTGCCGGATTGGTCGCAGCCTTGGGAATATCAAGCCAGTGTACCGAAGCAATTAGCGAGTGCTTTGCAAATAATGTTAGAAGCACCGATTGGTGCCGCTGAATACAATAATGAATTTGGTAGGCCTTGTTTAAGCGGTTATTTTCGTAGTTTTGAATATATTAATCAGACTGAATATCGGGCATATCACAAACCCATCATGATCGCCGGTGGTATTGGCTTTGTACGTCTCGCGCAAGCACATAAAGAAAAATTAAGTGCCGGCGCACAGCTGATTGTATTAGGTGGTCCTGCTATGCCAATCGGCTTAGGCGGTGGCAGTGCTTCATCACACAGCGATGGCGTGAATGATCAAGCATTGGATTTTGCTTCAGTCCAGCGTGCTAATGCTGAAATGGAACGTCGTGCGCAAGAGGTGATTAATCGTTGTTGGTTAATGGGCGATGCTAATCCCATTCTGAGTATTCACGATGTGGGTGCCGGAGGATTAGCAAATGCGATGCCGGAATTAATTCATGCCGATGCTTTGGGTGGTGATTTACAATTGCGTTTAATTCCGAATGCGGCACCGGCGATGAGCCCTTTGGAAGCTTGGTGTAACGAAGCACAAGAACGTTATGTGTTAGCGATTGATAAACAATCTATAGAGCTCTTTAGCGAAATTGCCGAACGTGAGCGTTGTCCTTTTGCCGTGATTGGCACGGCCAGTAGCAAACAAGAACTAATCGTCGAAGATACGCATTTGGCTAATAAAGCAGTTGAGCTTCCGATGCGCGTTTTATTTGATGAATGGCCACCTTTAAAAATTAATGCTCAGCATCAAACACCTGTGCTAGAAAAATTTAGTACTGAGGGCATCGCATGGGCGGATGCCGTGCAACGAGTTTTAAGTTTTCCCTGTGTTGCTGATAAAAGTTTTTTAATTACGATTGGTGATCGTAGTGTCACAGGTTTAGTAGCGCGTGATCAAATGATCGGTCCTTGGCAAGTGCCGGTGGCTGATGTCGCGGTTATCGCGAATGATTATTTTGGTTATCAAGGTGCTGCGATGGCGATGGGTGAGCGCACTCCCGTGGCTTTAATTAATCCAGCTGCTGCAGCACGATTAACAGTGGCTGAAGCATTAACGAATATGGCCGCCGCTTTTGTCGGTGATTTAGCACAAGTTTCCTTATCCGCTAATTGGATGGCCGCAGTCCGTCATCCCGGTGAAGCGGCGGCTTTATACGATGCGGTGCAGGCTGTCGGCATGGAATTGTGTCCTGAATTGGGTATTAGCATTCCCGTGGGCAAAGATTCTTTATCAATGAGTTCGCGTTGGCAAGATCAGGGCCAAGTTATGGAGTCAGCCGCGCCCCTGTCGTTAATCATCAGTGCTGCAGCCAGTGTTAAAGATATACGTAAAACTTTAACGCCACTATTAGCCAAAGATTCAGACTCACAGTTGTTGTTGATTGATTTGGGACGTGGGCGAAACGCGCTGGGTGCCTCAGTGCTCGCACAAGTTTATCAAACACTCGGTGAGGTGGCGCCTGATTTAGATGAAGCTGCTCTGCTAAAGAATTTCTTTAATGCGATTCAAGCTTTGAATGAACGAGATTTAGTGCAGGCTTATCACGACCGTTCTGATGGTGGTTTATTAGCAACACTGGCAGAAATGATCTTCGCATCTCACTTAGGTTTAACAGTGGATCTCAGTGCGTTTGCCGCTGATCCAATGGCGGCATTATTCACCGAAGAATTAGGTGCGGTTATTCAGGTGAAACAGCGTGATTTGGCTGCGGCCTTTGATCTGTTCACGCAGTATTCTTTACGTGAGTGTGTGCATATTATTGCGCAATCGAATGTGGTTGATGAATTAATTATCAAAGCTGATGAGCAGATTCTCTACAGTGAAACGCGTGTTAAGCTACATCGCATTTGGTCGGAATTAAGTTATCGAATGCAGGCGTTGCGTGATAATCCACAATGCGCCGAATAGCAATATGATTCGTTACTGCTCGTTGAAGATCCGGGTTTAAATGCCAAACTCAGTTTCGATCTAACAGAAAAAATCGAAGCACCTTATTTAAATTTAGCAACAAAACCAAAAGTCGCCATTTTGCGTGAACAAGGCGTGAATGGTCACATCGAAATGGCCGCCGCTTTTGCAAAAGTAGGTTTTGCGAGCATTGATTTGCACATGAGTGATGTGCAGGCTGGACGCGTGCAGCTTAAAGATTTTGTCGGTTTAGTGGCTTGTGGTGGTTTTTCATATGGCGATGTTTTAGGAGCGGGACGTGGTTGGGCGCAGTCAATTTTGTTACATCCTCGAGCTCATGATCAATTTGCTGCATTCTTCGCGCGTAGCGATAGCTTCTCGTTAGGTGTTTGTAATGGCTGCCAGCTATTTTCGCAGCTTAAAGCGATCGTTCCTGGCAGTGAGCATTGGCCGCAATTCAAGCGTAATTTATCAGAACAATTTGAAGCGCGTTTAAGTTTGGTTGAGGTTATGCAGTCAGCTTCCATTTTCTTGCGTGATATGGCGGGTAGTGTGATGCCGATTACAATTGCGCATGGTGAAGGCCGAGTGCAATTCGCCAAGGCGGATGATCAATTGCATCTGGCTCAAGCCAAACAAATTAGTTTGCGTTTTGTAGATTCATTCCATCAGCCCGCAGTGAGTTATCCGGCCAATCCTAATGGTAGCCCAGACGCTATCACCGGTGTTTGTAACGAGGATGGTCGCGTTACCATTTTAATGCCGCATCCGGAACGTGTGGTGCGAACCACCCAGTTCTCTTGGGCACCCAGCGAGTGGGGCGCCGATAGCCCGTGGCAGCGCTTCTTTGCCAACGCGCGACGCTTTGTTTCGTAGCAAGCTTGGGTGTAGGGGCAATCCCCCTGTGGTTGCCCTCTCAACTGCACATCAGTGTCCGCCCAACACTCGGAAATTCGAGTTTTAATAATATCGCGCACAACATCATTATCAGGTGTTGGGCAGCGCATGTTCGAAGATTCACAAGCTCAGCCCAGCCTACGCCTAACCATCGGTAGAATAACAACATTTCCTTGCTGACTGTTACGTTATAATGTATCTTTTTACATTATTAACATTTAAGGGGCATCTAGATGTCAAATCGTTTGATGAGTAAAGTGGTGGGTGGGATTCTTTCAGCTTTAGCGGCAGCATCGCTGGGCGGAATTACGCTGGTTTCATTTATGATCGTATTTCCAGGTTTGGGTTTGGGTTGGGCGATCTTTGCTGGCGTGATTGGCGGTGCTATTGAGTATGACGTTTATCGTGAGGGTACAGCTAAAGGCTTTAAGAATTTCTTCACCTTGGGTAGCTGGCGCGAGGCTTTGGAAAAACAGATTATTCGTGAACATTTCAATTATTCAGCGAATCCCACTGATGTGGCGACTGTTAAAGACCAACTAAAAGTATTTCTTGAATCTAAATCAGATGAAGAGTTGCAAGCTGGGTCAGAAGAGGTTAGTGAGTTAAATGAGTTTCGTTTTTCTAAATCGGATTTAAAAAATTCCTATCGTCGTTCTTTAAAAATTAATGAGTTTATTGGGGCTTTCTTAACTAAACCTAATTCACTAATAATTGCTGCTTTAAAACAACACAAGGTATTTGCGGGCGAAGCAGAAGCTTCAATTTTGTTTAAGCAGTTTGATGAAAAAGTAGCTCTACGAGTAAAATTATTTAACTTACTGAACGATGAAAATTTTCTTAGCAAACGTGGTTTTAGTGAAACACAGCTTAAGGGTAAAGTTGGCTTAAGTGAATTAATTCAGCGCTTATCTAAGCTTGAAAGTCCTGAGCGTCAGAAGATTTTGAAAGATTTCAGTCAGAATGAGCTTGCTTTATTAGAACTAATTTCTGATGGTCTTAAAGATAAATTTCTTGCTAAACGTTGGGCTTGGCGCATATTTTGGCTTTCCTTCACTACCGTAA
The DNA here is from genome assembly GCA_041689165.1 of Coxiellaceae bacterium. Taxonomy (GTDB): domain Bacteria; phylum Pseudomonadota; class Gammaproteobacteria; order Coxiellales; family Coxiellaceae; genus CAIQCE01. Next base: position 5,255 of record JBDNGR010000302.1, on the reverse strand, counting down.
TTGCTCTAGGAACGGGCGTCGGTTTTGCCGCCATCAGCTTTACGCATGTGGCTTCTGCGGCCTTAGCTTTTATCGGGGCTGGAGCTTTATCAGCCGCAGCGCCTTTTGGTGTGCTCACTATTGCAGGATTTTTAGCAGCAGCAGGTGGTTTAACCTATGGTTTATTGATGTATCACACCTTGCGTAAAGCGGTTGAAAGTAATTTCTTTTATCGTTGCAAAGAAAAAATGAGCGAAATATTTTTCTATCGTGGCTGGGCAAAGCTTTCAACTCAACAAAAAGCCGCTTATGTATTGCGCGTTGTGTTGGGTGTCGTGATAGCGGCTACGGTGATTGCTCTATCGACCGTCGTGACTTTGGGAACGGCGGGTGCTTGGTCAAATTCTGCCATCCAATTTTTTAGTTTGATTGGCACGCGCTCTTTAGAAGTGATTCCTTATTATGCCACGCTGTTAGGAACAGCTTTAGTCTTCGGTTTTTATTTTCCTGTTACCGTGTTGTTTGCGAGTGAAAACAGCTTAAAATCAGCGGCTGAGTTTGCGAGTAAGGCAATGGGTCGTTTGCGCGTAGCTGCTTCTGAAATCAATACTGCGCTGAGTATTCGTTTTCAGAGTGAAAATCTGCTTCAGTTCATCAATCCTTTCCGCTTATTGACCGGTATTTTGGATTTGGCCGGAACCATGACTTTGTTAGCTTTTCACTCAGTGGCTTCCGGTGTGGTGACTGGTGAAGGTTCGGATATTATTGCTTCTCCAACGCATACGATACCAGACACTGTGCAAACAGGTTTATCGGCGGGCAGTGAGTTTGCTACTGATTTACCCTTTGTTGAAGGACATGAGCATGAGCATCATCATGCTCATGGTCCACGTCGGGTGGATGATTTAGGCAAGGGTAATGGTGAAGGCCATGGCCATAGTCACGATGGAATTACCACGCTCTTCATGAAGGTGCTGGTGTTGGTAGTGGCAAAACTTCCGGCTTGGCTATGGGATAGTGGGTTCAGCAAGTTAGGCGGTCAAGCTTGGGTGAGCTGGAAGGATTATCAAAATTTCTATAAAGATGGTCAAGCGCGGCCGCAGTTAAAGAAAAATACTGGGGGTATGGGCAAAGTTCGAGGGCCTGCAGATGGTTCATTGGGATTGTTGAGCAAGAACACAGTGACTTCTCTATCGTCATTGAAAATACCTGTAGAAACTTCTGCACCTGCACCTGCAAATCGCTAGGGGGTCTGAATGAGCAAGACTACGCAAAAAAAACTAAAAGAAATTAAAGCATGCTGTGTGGCGGAGAAGATTCGCCTCACACCTTTGCGTGAACAGATTTTACAATTTATCTATGAAAGCGAAACCGCGATTGGCGCTTATGATTTGTTGCGTCTCTTGCGTAAAACTAAAGCTAATGCGGAAGCGATGACGGTTTACCGCGTCTTAGAGTTTTTACAGCAACACCACTTGATTCACCGTGTCGAATCCCTGAATGCTTATATCTCGTGCTCACATGCGGCCGAAGCTCATCACAGTCAATTGTTAATTTGTAAAAACTGTGGCTATTCCGCAGAGGTGAGTGATCACACTGTTTTACAAGCCTTGCGTGATTGCCTGACTGCCCAAGGCTTTGCCTTAGCACATGGGATTACTGAGATTCGCGGTTTATGCTATAACTGCGCAGGTAATTAGCTGGCTTTAACTGCAAGGAATTTTATGCAAGCGCTTATTAGCATCGTTATGGGTTCGCAATCAGACTGGACGACCATGGAGCATACCGCTCAAACTCTCGACTTATTAAATATCCCCTACGAAAAACAAATCGTGTCTGCCCACCGCACCCCTGAGCGGATGCGTGACTACGCTCATGCGGCAGAAGAACGCGGCTTGCGGATTATTATTGCAGGCGCGGGTGGCTCAGCTCACTTGCCCGGTATGGTAGCCGCGCAAACCATTTTGCCGGTTTTGGGTGTGCCGGTGGAAAGCCATACTTTAAAAGGCATGGATTCATTATTGTCGATTGTACAAATGCCAGCGGGTCTTCCCGTCGGAACACTGGCGATCGGAAAAGCGGGTGCCATTAATGCGGCCTTATTGGCCGCGGCTATCTTGGCGCCAAACTATCCAGCGATCCATCAGGCTTTAGCCGAGTATCGTCGTAAACAAACTGCGGCCGTTGCCGAAAAGCCGGAATAGTAAAATGCGTGTAGGAATAGTCGGTGGTGGTCAGCTGGAACAAATGATGATGGAAGCGGCGCAAGCTTTACAGGTCAAAGTCACATCGCTTGAGCCAAATAAACAATGTCCTGCTGCGCGCATAGCGCCCATTATTGAGGGCGCCTATGATGATCCTGTGGCTTTGCAGGAACTGATTCAGCAGGCGGATGTACTGACTTATGATTTTGAAAATGTGCCGGCTGATGCTTTAGTAAAACTTGAACAACAAATCTCAATCTACCCTCCAATCAATGCTTTACGTAAAACACAGAATCGTTTTCTTGAAAAAACATTCTTAAATTCTCTCGACATTCCTACAGCAGCCTTTAGGGCTGTTAATTCTGTTGCAGATTTAGCACAGGCAGTCCAAGAAATTGGCTTGCCTGCGGTCTTAAAAACGCAAGAGGGTGGTTATGATGGCAAAGGGCAATGGGTGATAAAAGAGCTCTCAGATCTTCCTTCGTTAGCTCAGGTTGTTCAGTCAACTCCCTGTATTTTAGAGGATTTGATTGGTTTTGAGCGCGAACTTTCTTTAATTGCGGTGCGTAGCACTGTGGGTGAAATTGCGTTTTATCCATTAGTAGAAAACAAACATGAAGGTGGCATCTTGCGTGAATCGCGCGCGCCATTTTTAGACTCAGTACTGCAAGCAGAGGCTGAAGCTCATCTACGTCGTTTATTAGAAGCGATGCAGTATGTGGGCGTCTTGTGTGTGGAATTTTTCCAGCGAGAAGGAAGATTGATAGCCAATGAAATGGCGCCGCGCGTTCACAACTCGGGGCATTGGACTATTGAGGGCGCGGTCACAAGTCAATTTGAAAACCACCTACGCGCTATTTTAGGAATGCCCTTAGCTTCGACCGCAGCCAAGGGGCATTCTTTAATGTTAAATATCATTGGTGAGCTGCCGCTTGAGATGCCGGAAGAGCCTGGCACCTATTGGCATCTGTATGGCAAGGAGCCGCGAGTAGGGCGTAAGTTGGGACATGTGACTCGGGTAGAGTTGTAATGATGGAGCTTGGGCTTAGGGGCTGATTACGTTTATCAATAAAGTGCCCGCTCTAAAATAACATCGATCTTGTAGGGGCAATCCCCCCGTGGTTGCCCTCTTGATTGCACACAAATGTCATTGCTACACGTGAACCCACCTGAAAGAGGGCAGGCACGGGGGCCTGCCCCTACGTCAACATCGGTGCTATTTACTACATGCCCCCAAACGAAGGAAGGTGCACCTAAGATCTACATAGGGCCTGCTCGTACATGCAAGAATAGTTATGCCGCTTTAGTCTTATTGCAGGATGGGTAGCTTGGGCTGTAGGGGCAATCCCCCCGTGGTTGCCCTCTTGATTGCGCACAAATGTCATTGCTACACGTGAACCCAACTGTAGAGAAGATCGGCAGCCAATTTACACACGGGACCCGCCCCTACGCCACCCTTCGAAAATTTAGCGCTCCTCTTCTCTCGCCACAATCGAGCCTGACTGGAAAAGGTATTCTTTCAGCTCTTTGTCCATGCGGGGATCCTTGCGGCGAATCCATTCTAAGACCATTGCGGCATGTTCTTTTTCTTCATCCCGGTTATGTTCTAAGATCTGCTTGAGCTCTGGGTCTTTGCAAGCATCTACGCGCTGGTTGTACCAATCCACAGCTTCGAGCTCCTCCATGAGGGATACAATGGCGCGGTGCATATCGCGGGTTAGATCTGTCAATTCTTCAATTGGTTCGTGATAGCCTTCATGAGACATAGCGTTTCTCCTAATTATTCAAAGAGAAACATGCTATAAGTTTTTGCTAATTATTGAAAGGATGGCCGGTCAGTGTTTTGATTTGCAAAATAGCCAAGTGCTGTCTATAATTTGACCAGAACTTCGGTTGGCTTATCTACAAAGACAGTTTTAGGAGATCGAGATGAAAAAGGAAATTCCAAATTCAGTCAACTTAGCTCGAAGCTATGCGAGCAAGGTCAGGAGCTTTGCTAAAACCCAGGCGGCTAATATGGCTGCTGACGACTTGCTTTTAAGTCTTGATGGAACGCGTAAGTTAACGAGTTCAGATACAGCGCAGCACAGTTCCGCTGAATCTCCAGCTAGCCAAATTACATCCCTTAATGCCAATAGCCCTCACCCTGTTATAGAGCTACTAGACGGACTCTTCGCTTACTTATTGCTCTATCGCGATCCCTTATGGGCCCACAGTGCGCAAAAAAATTGCCAAGAACTTTATCAGCGCCTTTGTGTGCTTTCAGACTCTTATCACCAATCAGTAGAACTAATAGGCGATTCTATTTGCAAAGTTAGCTTAATCAATGAGATTCGGGCCGCCGTTTGGACTGCGGTCCAAGACCGTGATCATGGGGAATTCTATGATTTGGCTTGGACGTTCTTGATGCGTACCTCACCGAGTGATCAGCGCGCCTGCTTTGAAATATTGAGTTTGGCGGATATCTATCCCTACCAAGATGGGGTTGGAACTGAGCACAATACTCCTGAGGCATTCAAGGCTGGATTTACTAAGACCATTGCGGCAGCAACCAAAGTTCAAGCAGAGAACCACTGGGCTCTTGAAATGCTTTTCATATGGATTTCCAATGTTCTAGCGATTTTATTCAACAGTTTACAAGATCGCCAAGTTTATGAGGACTACCCACCCGCATCTGTATTAGAAACAACCCCCTCACCTGCACCTGCGCCTGGATTAACAGTCAAAGTAGATGGACTAGTAGTTGATACAGCCTTAGCTGTTTCTACAGACAAAGTGGCCCCAGCCTGCCAAGTGGCTTTAAGTACTTTGAGGCGATTACGACAGCCAGCGAGTCCTGCTTCAGGCTCGGGTATTTTTAGTGCGCGTGGCTCTGATGCAGGTTCTGTCGCGAGTAGTGATATGAGTTCTGGGGGGGGGCTGCCCGGTTCTCCACGTAGTACCAGAAGCGATGGTCCTCCAGCCGTTGAGGAGGATCTAGCAGCTCCCCCAGCAGGTGCTGGTGCTGACAATGCTGCAGGCGCAGCGATACGAGTATAATAAGTTGTTTTCACAGCTATTGTCGCTAAACAC
>JBDNGR010000301.1:0-5626 GCA_041689165.1 Coxiellaceae bacterium | reverse complement strand
TTGCGCACTTTTCTCAAATCCTCATTTATAGCTCATAAACTGCGGTTTTCGAAAAGTCTGCGTCTCGTCTTAAGCCAAAATATCTAATTTATAGAGGTGCCCTTAATTTGCCGCTAAGACAGCCATTGCAAACAAGCCCAGGTAATACCCCAAAAAATACCCCCTTAAAAAAGGGGGGTATCAACAAAGAATCTGCTTTGAGGCAGCTCTATTCAGCAGCGTCTGTGCTAGTTTCTGCCGCTTCAGCAGCGGGTGCTGCTTCAGCTTTAGGCTCAGCCGCTTGAGCTTTACGAGCGTGCTTTTTAGCTCGAACAGCAGCTAATTTTTCAGCGGCTGCAGGGCCTTGTTCTACTTCAATCAATAGTTGGCTAACGCGTTCAGAAGGTTGAGCACCTTTGCTGATCCATTGTTCAACTAATGCCTTGTCCAATTGCAGACGAACCGCAGCACCACGTGCCACAGGATTAAAATAACCCACTCGTTCAATGAACTTACCATCACGTGGCGAGCGTTTATCAGCTACTACAACGTGATAAAAGGGCTTTTTCTTAGCCCCAGTGCGGGCTAGACGTATAACTACCATTCTCTGTTCACCTCTATAAATTGACCTGTATCCCAAGAAGGCGGCCATTCTACGCAAATTTAGTTAAAAGGGAAAGCGGAAATTCGGGGCAAGCGGGCTGGCTGATGTGGATGGGGTTGTGGCTATAGCTTGATATTATTTCATTGGATAGAGATGTGTTTGTTGGGCCACCTTCCGAGCCTTGATATCCACACACAACCCGCCGCTATCTACTAAAGTTACTTGAGAGAAGGCGGTGGCCCTCATCGGGAATACGTTTAAGCCATCTTGTGCTGCAATCTGCTTGATGCTAATTTGCGCTTCAACAATGCGAGTTTGACGTGATCCAGGAACTACAAGAATCGCTGGTGACACACCTGCACCAGGTCTTAGTCCAGGCTCTTAAAACGGCGGTAACTTACCCATTAATTCAGGCGGCAACTTGCCTTGTAGCATTTTCATTTGCTTCATCATTTTGTCGCCTTTGAATTTCTTCATCCTCTTTTGCATTTTTTCAAACTGACTCAAGAGCTTATTCACTTCTTGCACTTCACGTCCGGCACCTTGCGCTATGCGGCGTTTACGCGAGCCATTGATGAGTGCTGGAAAGCCGCGTTCTTTAGCCGTCATGGAATAAATAATCGCTTCCATACCAACCAATGCTTTGTCATTCATCATATTCGCCATTTGCGGAATTTTGCTTAATTGGCCGGGTAATTTGCTTAAAAGTTGTTGCATGCCGCCCATATTGCGCATCTGCTGTAATTGACTGAGATAATCATTGAAGTCAAAGCGTTGCCCTTTTTGAATTTTTTTCGCCATTTTGTTGGCTTGTACGCGATCAACTTTTTGCGCGGCTTCTTCGACTAAACTTAAAATATCTCCCATGCCGAGTATACGAGAGGCCATACGATCCGGATGGAAGACTTCGAGGGCATTAATCTTTTCACCGGTACCGATAAACTTAATCGGTTTGCCGGTGATTAAGCGCATGGAAAGTGCTGCACCACCGCGTGCATCACCATCCATTTTAGTTAAGATTACGCCAGTCAGATTTAAACTGTCATTGAAAGTTTTAGCCATGTTAGCGGCGTCTTGACCGATCATGCTATCGATTACTAACAAAATCTCAGTGGGATTAGCCACGGCACTAAGATCTTTAATTTCAGCCATTAAGGCTTCATCGGTATGCAAGCGACTAGCAGTGTCGACAATTAAGACATCAATGGCGTGCTTGCGTGCTTCGTCAATCGCACGTTGCACAATCACCGCCGGCGATTCGTTACTGTGGCTCGCAGAATGTGCAGCTTCGACTTGTTTCGCTAAAGTGGCTAATTGTTCGATTGCGGCGGGACGGTAAATATCAGCGGAAACTAACATCACCGATTTGCGTTGCTGTTTCAAATACAGTGCTAATTTAGCGGAGCTGGTGGTCTTACCAGAACCTTGTAAACCCGCCATTAAAATGACTACAGGACTTTTAGCATTCAGATTTAAAGCTTGAGCTTCATCGCCCAGTATATGAACTAATTCATCGTGCACCACTTTAACCAAAGCATCGCCCGGGTGCAGATTGTTAATGACTTCTTGGCCAATGGCTTTTTGACGCACGGATTCAATAAATTCTTTCACTACTGGCAAAGCGACATCCGCTTCTAGCAAAGCGACGCGCACCTCGCGCAAACTTTCTTGGATGTTGTCATCGGTCAATCGTCCAAGACCGCGTAGTTTGTTAAGAGTGGTTTGAAGACGTTCGCTGAGTTTGTTGAACATGGCTGATTCTCTTGAATTGAAAAGGGCGGAATTGTAGCAGTTGCCTGTGGCTCGGGCTAGGTTGTGCTGCAGGGGCAATCCCCCTGTGGTTGCCCTTTCAATCGTGCATCAATGCCATTTATCACACATGGCTGCAGCTGTAGCAACTGCCCTGATGCTCAAGCTTCAAGACAGTTGCTACATCGCAACTTGGGATAGATGATCATAGCTGTTAGAATGCAGCCCATGAATTCTAACCTCCTTGCAGCCTTTGTAGTGTTCTTTTACGGAATGGCTACGCTGTTTCAATATGTCGACTTAAGAAACGACCAAAAACGTTATGCCCCCTGGCTTTTGCTCATTGCGGTGGTAGCGCTGGTCGAGCATGCTTGGCTGCTGCATCATTGGATTGATTTGGGGCGTGGGCAAAATTTAAGTTTCTTTAACATGTTTTCTCTGCTGTGTTGGCTTGTGAGCTTATTAGTTATTTTATTGAGCTTGTTTCAAGATGTGGCAGCACTCTTGTTGTTGATGCTCCCCTTGGCGGCTGTATCGGTGATAGCAGCGGCCTTATTTCCGAGCTTTAATTTGGTTGAAACAGCGACTAATCCACTAGTGTTATTACACGTACTTTTAGCGGTATTGAGTTTTGGTGTGCTTTGTATCGCGGGCTTGCAAGCCATCATCCTGATTGTGGTGGAGCGTATGGTGCGCACGCGGAGTGCTTTGGGTTTCAAGTGGCGCACCCCACCTTTGCAATCAATGGAGCACTTGCTCTTTCAAAGTATTTGGCTCGGCTTCATGTTGTTAAGTTTGGTATTGCTTTCGAGCGTCTATACCTACCATGCCAAGCTCTTGCAGCAGCCGGCGTTGCTGCAGAAAACAATTTTAGCTTCACTGGCCTGGGCAGTGTTTGCTATGCTGTTAGTCGGCCGCAAGCTCTGGGGCTGGCGTGGACGACGAGTTACTTTTGGAAGCCTAGGGGGAATTAGTGTTTTGGTGGTAGCTTATCTAACTGCTAAATTCATATGGAAAGTATAAACATCACTAGCTCATTACATACTCATCTTTTACTTATCGTTCTTATCTGTTTGATTTGCATTTCCGGTTTCTTCGCGATTTCTGAAACGGCGCTAATGTCGATCAATCGCTATCGCTTAAAACATTTAGTACGTAAAAAAAATCACTCGGCTAAGCGAGTCGAAGAATTACTGGCGCGCCCAGATCGCTTGCTCGGCGTTATTTTAATCGGTAACACCTGCTCCAATATTTTTGCCTCAGCGATAGCCACTTTGCTAGCGGATCGCCTATTTGGGCCCATAGGGGTTTGGATGGGTACTATTATATTGACACTCGTAGTTTTAATTTTTGCTGAAACCGCTCCTAAAACCTTTGCGGCTCTCCACCCGCAAAAAGTCAGTCTTGCCGTGTCTTGGACATTAAGATGCATGCTCAAGCTAATTTACCCTTTGGTTTGGTTGATCAATGGTATCGCCAATGGTTTCTTGTATTTGTTTGGTGTGCGGGTTCATCATCGGCATAGTGATGCCCTAACAGCTGATGAGCTTCGTACAGTAGTGCATGAAGCTAAGGGGATGATCTCTTCCAATTACCACCAAATGCTATTGCGTATTTTAGGTTTGGAGCGCGTCACTATTGAACATGCTATGACACCACGTAATGAAATTTACGGAATTGATATTACTGACGACTGGGAAACGGTGGAGCAGCAGATTTTAAAATGTAATCACCGTTATGTGCCGGTTTATCGTGAAAGCATTGATCAGGTCGAGGGTATGCTATTAGTAGGTCGCGCCATGGCCAAGCTGGTGCGCCGCGAACTAAACAAAGAGACTTTGATGGAGCTGCTGGGTGAAGTTTATTTTATTCCCGAAGGCACGCTGTTAAATCAGCAATTACTAACTTTTCAACAAAAGAAAATTCACATTGGCTTGGTGGTGGATGAGTATGGCGATATCCAAGGTTTGGTCAATATTAACGATATCTTGGAAGAAATAGTCGGTGAGTTTGCTACTGATATCGAAGAATTAAATCGTTCTGTTCGTCTGCAAAAAGACGGTAGCTATTTGGTAGATGGCTCAATCAGTGTGCGTGATCTGCGTCGCATGACGGATTGGGATTTGCCCACCCATGGTCCTAAAACACTGAGTGGCTTAATTATAGAAGGATTAGAATTGATCCCGGTGGCTGGTATTTGCTTGCGCCTTGCCGGTTATCCGATGGAAGTGCTTGAAGTCACAGAAAACAATACGATCCGTTTAGTGCAAATTTGGCCTGAATTACACCGCTAAAGCGGTGGAAATTCGCTGCCTCAATAGAGAGGTGAACTTTGTTGTTATCAAAACCTGCCCGTGGATTCACCCTCATCGAAACTTTAGTTACCCTAAGTTTATTTTCTCTTTTGATTGGTATGGGCGCTCTTGGTTTGCGCCACTTTTTTATGCATGAGCAGCTGGTGCACGTGCGTCAAAGCCTGACCGATCTCATTGAATATACGCGTGCTCAAGCATTGGTTCGTGGTAAAGCCGTAGTGTTATGTACGACTGAGGATGGACACCATTGCTTGAATACCTCGCAGCAAGAGTGGCACGGCCGCTTATTAGTCAGAAGTGTTGAGCGAGTGCTACAGCTTAAAACTGTTTTGCCCCCATCGTTACATCTCTACTGGGTGGCAGGCATCGGCTCTTCGAATGCATTAAATTTCGATCAAGATGGCACCACAGGAGTGCAACACGGTAGCTTTTATCTTTGTCCGCAAAAGCCTTATTCATACTTGGCGCAAGCGGTGGTTGTCTTGAAAAGCGGTCGCTTGCGAGTGACTAGTGATTACTCTAAGCTTAGCGCTTTCTGCTCACGCGATTAAAAAAGAGGTTGAGATGCGCATCATTTTGTTAGGTCCTCCGGGTGCTGGTAAGGGCACGCAAGCTAAGTTTATTGCTGAAGATTTTGAGATTCCTAATATTTCTACCGGAGAAATCTTACGTGCAGCTGTTCAAGCACAAACAGGGCTGGGTTTGCAAGTCAAAAGTGTTATGGAGCAGGGCTTGCTGGTTTCAGATGACATCATGATTAGCTTGGTGCAAGAACGTATTCGTGAACCAGATTGTGCGCATGGTTTCTTGTTTGATGGTTTCCCTCGTACGGCTGCTCAAGCGGATGCGTTGCGTCAGCACCAAATTAAGCTTGACCATGTCGTCGAAATTGCCGTGGATGATGAGGAAATCGTGGGTCGTATCTCAGGGCGTTGGGTGCATCCCGCCTCGGGTCGGGTTTATCACATGAGCTTCCATC
>JBDNGR010000300.1:0-2926 GCA_041689165.1 Coxiellaceae bacterium | reverse complement strand
GTCGCCTGTATCATTAAGTGATTCAACTATTACTCTGATTTGATGAGTCATGGCCGTCTTCTTTATAGAAAAGTTAATGTCCTTCGAGGATACACCATATATCTAATTACACAAATTAAATTACACTTCCTTACGCCCTTAAAGCATTAGCCCAAGAACTGGATTTAAACGATTTACACATGATATAAAATAAGGTTTTTCGAAAAGGGATTATTGATAATGAATAAAAAAATTGGGGTACATTCTATTCTTGAAGTCTTAGACCATTCCTCAATGTACTCCATTATTATCATTAGTAGTCTCATCAGTGCATTATCTTTAGTAGTTCCTATAGCCGCTCAAACCTTGATTAACCTAGTAGCATTCGGTAAATTACTACAGCCTGTTATCTCCTTAAGTATCATGGTGTTTGTATTGATGGCAGGTATGGGCGTGTTAAGTATTTGGCAAACGGTTATCATCGAAGTCATCCAACAAAAGCTGATGGTACGCATCAGCTTAAATCTTGCAAAGCACTTTACTCACCTATCACCGACTATTTTCTCGACTCATAATGGTCCGGAATTAGTTAATCGTTATTTTGAAATTGTAGTGATTAATAAAGCCCTTGCAAGCTTGTTGCTTTATGGCATTACCTTAAGCTTACAAATGATTTTTGGTTTGATTTTACTTCTTTTTTATCATCCAGTATTTCTTTTATTTGATGGGTTCATATTAATCAGTCTATTACTCATTATCTTTGTGCCTTATCGTACCGCCTTAGATAGTGCAAAAGAGGAATGCGCTCAAAAGCATGTCATTGGTTCCTGGCTTGAAGAAATTCTAATCAATCGCTACTTGTTTAAATACAATGATTATCCACGCTATGTGATTGAGCAAACCGATAAAAGGTTGGTTGGCTTTTTAAAAGCGAGGAATCAACATTTTAAACAACTCATTAAACACCAAATTGGACTGTACGCCCTCGCAGCATTAGCAACCAGTTTGTTATTAGGCTTAGGTGGTTATCTGATTATTAACAACCAGTTGAGCCTTGGCCAATTGGTGGCTTCTGAAATTGTATTAGGCACTTTAATTTATGGCTTTAAACGACTAGGAGCACTGCTTGAAAATTATTATGATTTAATTGCTGCTGCAGGAAAAATAGATTTTGCACTTAATTTACCTCTTGAAAATAACCATAATCGAGAAATAGAAAATCATCTTCTGCCTTCTGTGAAGAGCATTCACCTCCAATTTGAAGGTATTTTATTACAATCTGGGGTACAACCAACCCTAAATGCCGAGGCCTCGCCAAAGAATCCATTACTTCTTTTTTTTAATCAAGAAGATGTGTGTAAAAATCTTATTGAGTCCTTGTCTGGATTGAAAGAAAGGTTATCTTCAACGATTATGGTAAATGGGATTCCATGCACTCAAAAATCTTTAATTGCTCTTCGCAAGCACAGCTTGCTTATTAGGGAGCCTCAGTGGTTTGCAGGCACCATTTATCAAAATTTGGTATTAAATCATAGAAACGTCGCAATGGATTACCTTTGTGATCTCTTAAAAAAAATGAAACTACTTGAAAAAGTCATGAGTTGTCCCGAGGGCCTCAATACTCTTGTTCACGACTGGCAAACGGCATTTACTTTAGCTGAGTTGATGCAATTAATGATAGTGCGGGCTATTATAGACAAACCCCGGTTGCTAATCATCGATAGAAGCCTTGATGAGCTGTTGGTTGAAGAGTTAGATGGGGTGCTGTCTTTATTGTTGGCTTTGGATAATACAACCTTAGTTATTACTACATTAAAAACTCAGATACAACAACTATCCAATCGATTGGCGGTCACCTTATGAAATTGCATGCTTATCAGATGCTTGGAAAGCTACCCAAGCCAAAAAAAATACTTACGATTACGCTGTTTTTCCTTATTCTTATTCTGGCCTTTTTTGCCCTGATCCCATGGCAGCAGTTTGCTTTAGGCAATGGAAAAGTCATTGCTTTTTCTCCTACAGAACGGCTACATACAGTAAACTCTCCTATTAGTGGTAGGATAAAAAAATGGTATGTTGATGAGGGATCGCATGTCAAGCCAGGCGATACGATTGTAGATATTAGTGATAATGATCCTGAGCTTTTGGGGCGTCTTGAGCTTGAAAAAGAAGCGATTCTTTTACGCATCAGTGCGACAAAACAAGCGATTGAGGCAGGACAGTCGAATCTAGCACGCCAAAAAAAGCTCTATGAGCAGGGTATCAATTCCAAGCGACAGTATGAGCTGGCACAAATAGAATACTCTAAATATCAGAATGAACTGGCTCAAGCGACTATTGATAAGGTCAATATTGACGTTCGCATTGCACGCCAAACCACCCAGTTACTTAAAGCACAAACTTCTGGGATTATTTATAAACGTCTTAGCGGTCAAGAAAGCGTTGTTGTTAAAGAGGGTGATGTGTTAGCCCAAATTATCCCTAATACTCAATCACGAGCCGTTGAATTATGGATAGATGGTAATGATATTCCCTTTGTTCGCGTGAATCAAAAAGCACGCCTTCAGTTTGAAGGCTGGCCTGCGATTCAGTTTAGAGGTTGGCCTGAGATTGCTGTTGGTACTTTTGGTGGCGTGGTTTCTTTTATCGACCCCACCGATAATGGCCAGGGATTATTTCGCGCGGTTATTATTCCTAATGAATCTTGGCCTGATACGCTTTATTTGCGTCAGGGAGTTCGTGTGCATGGTTGGGTGCAACTAGGCGAGGTTCCTTTATGGTATGAGCTATGGCGTCAATTTAACGGGTTCCCGCCAGAAAGTCAGAATGAGTTAATGAAACCATGAGTCTTTTTAAAATAAATATCCATAAAAATCATGGGAAAATGTTTGGATTTTTTTTGCTTGGCCTCACTTCCTCTTTAACTTTCTCAAAAAGCAACTCAAGC
>JBDNGR010000299.1:0-3594 GCA_041689165.1 Coxiellaceae bacterium | reverse complement strand
GTGCCTATACAGTTTCGGCGCATATTCTGAACGCACATGATTTGTTTGCGCAAATTGAAGCCTTGGATCATAAGGTGCCGACTGAAGTGCAGTATCAAATGATGCAACAAGTGGTGCAAGCGATTCGTCGTTCCACACGTTGGTTCTTGCGCAATCGAATTGAAGGCATTGAGATTGAAGCAACCACCAAATATTTCTCAGGGTTCATTAGCGAGCTCTACAAATTGTTGCCAACTTTGTTGCAAGGGCATGATAAAGAATCCCTAGAAAAGCGTAAGCAAGATCTAATCCAGCATAAGGTTCCTAGGCTTCTGGCTGACCAACTGGCAGCCAGTAAGCCGATGTATCATGCATTAAACATTATCGAAGCGGCGAGTCTCTCGAAAAAATTGGTACCTTTAGTCGCACAAATGTACTTCATGTTGGGTGATCGCTTAAGTCTGTTGTGGTTGAGAGATCGGATTAGCGAATTTTCCGTTGATACACATTGGAGTTTATTGGCGCGTTCAGCCTTGAAAGCAGATTTAGATCTCATTTCAAGACAATTAACCGTGTCAGTGCTAAGTGTCGATATCAAGCAACAAGATCCTGCTAAAGTCTTGGCTGCATGGGAGGAGAAATATAAAAAATTAGTGATGAATTTCCAGCAAGTTTTGGATGCTATTCAGAAAGAAGCTAATCCTGAATTTACTTCTTTTTCAGTTGCCATTCGTGATTTGATGGATTTAGTGCGAGTAGGCTCTTAAACATTAACCAACAAGGGAAGTATAATGAAAAAAGTTATTTTGATTTCAGCTCTTGCTCTGGCCTTAATCGCAGGCTCTGCTATGGCTGGCAATATTTGCTGCCAAAAAAGTTTAACCGATATGAGCAGCACAGCTAAAAATGCCCAATCATGTCGTCAGGCTCAAGCGGCTAATTGTAGTAAATCTTGTGCTGTAAAATGCAACTCTTCGACTAACACTAAGTCAAACTAGTCCACGATAGTTTAAGCTTAGATTGACGGGCCAATAACATTTCTTGCAGTTCAAGGTGAGGAGGATCTAATCATTGGCCCAATTTTACGTGAGGTAGCTGCATGTACTTCGGTTTAGGTTTAAGAGCTGAGCATTATGACTGCATTTTAAATCAAAGGCCGCAGCTTGATTGGTTTGAAATCATCTCTGAAGATTATCTGCTTGCATCCGGTGCGCCGCTATACTACTTAGAAAAAATTCGTCAGCTTTACCCTATCAGTATGCATGGAGTATCACTCTCGATTGGCAGTGCTGATCCTTTAAATTGGGAATACCTCAAACAACTAAAAGCCCTGGCTGATTGGTCTCAACCCTTGTGGATTTCTGATCATCTTTGTTGGACGGGTGTTAAGGGTATTAATTCGCACGACTTATTGCCTCTGCCTTATACAGAGGAAGCACTCGAGCATGTGGTTGGACGTATCGGGCAGGTGCAAGATTATTTAGGTCAGGTGTTGGTGCTAGAAAATGTTTCTAGCTATGTCACCTATGCGGCTTCAGAAATGACCGAAATTGAATTTCTGGTTGAGGTGGCTAAGCGCTCTGGCTGTCTGATTTTATTGGATATCAACAATGTCTATGTGTCGGCTTTTAATCATGGTTTTAATGCTGAAGAATATCTTAATTTGATTCCAGTTGATAAAGTGCGGCAGTTTCATTTGGCAGGGCACAAAAACTGTCAAGATTATATTATTGACACGCATGATGAGGGAATAATAACAGCTGTTTGGGATCTATATGCTTTCGCGCTGAAGCGTTTTGCTTCAGTGCCCACCTCAATTGAAAGAGATAATAATATTCCTTCATTAAATGACATGCTGGCAGAAGTGGATAACGCACGAAATATTGCACAGATGCAGCTTAAGCTATTAGCAGAAGTTATATGAATTTAACTGAATTACAGATCGCCTTTCAGGATGCGTTATTGAGCAAAGAGCTATCTGCAGCTGACTTGATGGGCATATCAAATGATTCCAATTTTATAGAGCGCATATCAATCTATCGTGATGCGTATTATCTGCGTTTAGTTGGTAATCTAAAAACAAAGTTTGAGTCTTTGCAAAAGTATTTGGGGGTTCCTGAGTTCAATCGCTTGGCTGTAGCGTACTTACAGGCAAAGCCTTCCGATCATTATTCGATTCACCGCTTAGGTGCCTCATTGCCGAACTTCGTTAGAGAGTTTTATCCTCAGCACCTGATCAGTGCTGAGTTAGCCGAATTCGAATGGACTTTAACCTCAGTATTGTTTGCTGAAGAGGCTAATGCACTATCGTTAGTCAAGCTGCGTGAGCAAGAAGCTGAGCACTGGCCACGCTTGGTTTTTAAATTCCATCCTTCAGCACAAATTTATAAGGCACAGCATTCTATTGCAGCTTTGTGGTCAGCTTTGCAGGCCGATCAATCAATAGAATCGATCGTAAATGATACATCGGCCAATCAACTGTATTCATATTTAATTTGGCGTAAACAGCAGCATTCTTATTTTGTAGCATTAGATTCAAATGAGAGAAAATTAGCCGATTGCATTCGAGTGGAAAGCGATTTCACTCTAGTGTGTGAAACCATGAGCGAATTTATTGCAGAAGATGCAGTGATAAGCTGGGTGAGTCAGCGGCTACAGGCTTGGATTGAGCATGAGTTGTTAATCTTGTAAGCTCAAGTTTGCAACTTCTGCTATTTCGGTGCTGAGATCCACTTTTTCAATTTTACTGAAACGACTGGTAATTTTTCGTGAGGATTGATGAACTTGTTCCACATCCTGCTGCGCTTGACCAATATGCTTAGCCAGATTGTTCATGCGCTCTTCAAAGCGCTCAAAATCTTTACTTAACATACCGAGATGTTCTTGAATGATGTGCACTTGTTTGCGTGTGGCAGCATCTTTTAGTACGGCGCGAGCAGTGGTTAGAATCGCCATCATTGTAGTAGGTGAAACCATCCAGACGCGTGATTTATGCGCAAGCTCGACTAAGTCGATGTGATGCGCATGAATTTCAGCAAAAATCGCTTCAGCTGGAATAAACATCACAGCGCCGTCAGCAGTCTCACCGGAAATGATATACTTTTGCGCGATATCTTGAATATGGCGGCGAATATCGGTCTTAAATTGTTGCTCAATCGGCTTGCGTTCTAGCTCAGTTAACTGTGCATTATTGAGAAGTTTGTAGCTTTCAAGCGGAAACTTAGCATCAATCGCAATATTGCCGGTAGGCTCTGGGAGTAGCAAGAAGCAATCAACACGTTTAGCATTTGAGAGGGTGTATTGGAGCTTAAAATGAGTTTCTGGAATCATGTCGCGAATCAATGCGGAAAGTTGCACTTCACCAAAAGCACCACGTGACTTTTTATCCGATAAGACCTCTTGTAGGCTCACCACATTGGAAGAGAGTTCTGTAATTTTCTTTTGTGCTTCGTCAATAATTGTTAGGCGTTTCATCACATCGGTGAAGGTGGCGGTGGTTTTTTCAAAGCCTTCAGTTAAGCGGCGATCCACTTGACCGCTGATTTCACGTAAGCGTTCTTGCGTCGCTTGGGTTAATTTATCGACACTTAGGTTAATCGATTGGCTTTGCTGATT
>JBDNGR010000298.1:0-3946 GCA_041689165.1 Coxiellaceae bacterium | reverse complement strand
GTATTGTACGAAAAATTTATTCAATAAGCCCCTTTTACTCTACGAAGGTACTAGACTTGGTGTTTTACTGAGAATTGCTGTTCTCAGCTATGAAACATGGTTTTTGGGGCGCCACTGTGAAATAATCACTCGCAGGGGCCAAGGTGTTTTGTTTATCGTGAGGGCTTCAAAATTCATCAATGGTAACAAGGGTTCAAGCCCCGTCATTTTAACTGATAAAATAATCGATTGTCTGAGTAAAGGACGTGAAGTCAGAAGAGCTGTGTAAGAAATGGTCTTGTGGCCTGCGCCGTTTTATAGCGGGTTAAGATAGCCGTCTCACTAGCCCCGCTTCTTACAAACAACCGCTGTAGCTGGCTATTTCAGCCAGCTAGAGCAGCCTGTTACTCCAGAGGGGGGGTAGCGCTAAGAATACCTTAAACTATCGCTTAAATGGCGGTGTGTTCTGGCAGGTTATGTTTATTCCCGCGCTACTCTTCCAATAATCTCCCGTAGAGGTGGAGTTACAGCAATCATTGCAGCTGAGGGGCTGTTGTGTGTCTGGACCACCACCCGGTCTGTATTCAAAACATGTTCCCATATCATCACCACATTGGTGCATGGCAAAGCTTGTTAGGCTAGTTGAGAGCAAAACAGCTGCAGCTAGAAATTTAATTTGCATATGATAATTCCTTATAATATTTTCCTGTTGAATGAAGGCCATGGGTAGCATAACACTTTCGCTGAGCCACACAAAATCATTTTCCTTATTGAGGGTTCTGTATTAGTGGTTGACCAGTCAGGGATTGCCAGAAAGAATTCACAAGCAGGCGGGTGCCTGTGATACTATGGCGAGTATTTTACTGAGGCGAATAAGACTTTACTCAAAATAGAGTAATCACGTCCTCTCCCCCCTCCTTTTTTTTAAGAATGCCTCATCGCGCAATGTGTCAGCGGTTTAAATCGCCTTTGGTGGGAATTGCTGGCGAGTTATTATAGTGTTTTACAGGATATATGCCGTTCGTGACATCACAACCCGTTAAGCAACAACTATCTTTAAAGCTTATTTTTACTAAGATTTGTTTTCAAAATCTAGCTATCGGTTTTATTATTGGGGTACTTGTTAAACAAGTTTTTTCTCTTTATCAATTTCCTCTGTTTAATGTTCTTGAAGCCAGTTTAATTTTTAGCTTTATACTCGGTATATTCTACTCTGGCTTTCTAAGTGAACACTGGGGCCGGAAACCTCTTGTTACAATAAGCTGGGTGATATTAAGCATTGCTTTGGCGTTCTTAAGCTTCAGTCAAATGATAATATTGATTTGGGCTGAATTAGCATTTTCATTTTTTGCGATTGGTTTTTTTGTCACAGTTTTTCCGATTTATATTGCTGAATGTGCTCCTGCTGTGAAGCGCGGAGGCTGGGTGTTAGCTAGCTTTTTTTGCATATTATTAGGTATTTCAATCTTTTCTTTTATTGATTTTAATTTTCAATTTAATCAAGTACTTTGGTATTTAGCAGCTAATGCATTAGCTGTAATGGCATTAGCTATTAATCATTATCAATTTGAGTCCCCAGCTTGGTTAATAGAGCAAGCACGCTTTGAAGAGGCCCGCGACATTCTTGCCAGACTTAGATCCGCTGATGTAGTTGATAAGGAGATTGCTGTTAGTAAAAGCAGTATTCGGCGTCGACCTCGTTCGTGGCAACAGATTTATGAGCGACAATTAGCTACCAAATTAAGAGTAGGGCGTTTTTTGGCGCTTTTTCGTCAGCTCACGGGTATTGGCGTAATGCTGTTATATTTGCCATATCTTTTTATGCAGCGCTGGTCTGTTGACCCTGGCGTTCTATGGATATTGATCTTTATTAGTTTAAGTACCGGGCTATTATTTGCGGTAATTTATGTGGATTCCGTTGGTAGAAGAAAGCTCACAACCATAAGTTTTTTTGCGCAAGCTGTTATTCTAATTTCCTTGGCTCTGAGTTGGAAGTTGAATGTGCAGCATGAAGGTATGCATGAGACTATACATGAGTTGATTCTTGTACTCAGTTTCTTGTTCTTTTTTACTCTAGGCGCAGGACCTATTACGTGGTTAGCATGGGTTGAGCTAATGCCTTTACGTTCACGGGCACGTTATGTAGGAAGATTTTTAATTGTTAGTTTAATCTTAGGGATCTTGATCTGGTTTTGCTATTATTTCTTAATTCATCTTATTGGCATACGTGAGTTTTATCTTACGCTCGCTGTTTTAGCATTTTTTGCAGCTGTCTATTGCTGGCAAAAAATGCCGGAAACCAAGAAGTATCTACTGGACGAAATTTAACCTAAAAATGACAGTTGGGATCTACTACAAAAGCCTACTGGATTAAAGCTGCTGGGTTTTTTTAAAAAATTTTCTCACCCTAATGGTAAGTAACTACTGCTTTTGAAATAATTTTCAAAAAAAAACATCTTCAAACCATTAGCCCTTTCGTTACGATTTCAGCTACCGTTTTGAGATTTAACTATATTAATTAATGACGAATATTTTTGCGATTCAACCCAATCAATACTAAAGCAAATATTGAGAGAGCTGTTTCATAGAAGTAAAGGTCGCTGAGGTCGAGAAATTCATTGCTAAAATCGACGATGCCGTAAGTCATCAAAATAAATACACCCGATAAACTACTGAAAGCTGATTGAACCCGCCCTTGATAAGCTAGCTCAGTAAATTGTTGAGCCTTGGTAATAATTGAAGACCAGATGGCATAATAAATTCCCAAAATAAAATACATCAAAATAGCTAAATTAATATTGTGGTTAAAGCCAAAGACTGAAAAAATAAAAATAGCAACAACAGAGAGTAAGCTCATTAATTTCACAAAACCATAATGCTCCACTAACCAGGGGATAATGAGCCCGCCTAATACCACACCCACTGACATAGCGGCTTCTATTTCTCCGAACTGTGCTACGGTGCTGTGTAGAACAGATTTGGCGAAGGGCACGATCAAAATGGGGGTTGTCATAATCTGTACGAAGACGATCAGTTGTAAGGTGTACATGACTAAAGTTTTCGCATCTCTCTGCAAATAAATCAAACCATCCATCAATTCAGTAAACACTTGTGACAGCTTGGCGACCTGGGCACTAAGTTTAATTTTCTGTCGAACGGGGATCATAAAAAGGGTTGATACCAAGAAACAAAGACCATTCGCTAGAATACTCGATTCAGGTGGAAACCAAATAAGCCATAAACCGGTTGAGCCCATGCCGACTACATTGCCGATTTCATAAGCCATATCAATATTTGCGTTTGCGTGTAGTAAATGTTTTTCGGCCACAATTTCGCGAATATAGGCCATCGCTGCAGGCATAAAGAGGCTGAGTAAAATTCCGGAAAAAATACTGAGCACATATAACCAATTATTGGAAATACCGTTATAAAAAATGATACCGGCGACGGTCCATAATAGGGCTCGGCCACCATTAGCCACTAAAATAGCTTTTTTGCGGGAATGGCGGTCAACGAAAACACCCATGAGCGGGCCAAAAATAGTTCCCGGCAACCAAAAACAAATCATTAATATAGCTACTGGCAAGACGGTATTGCTTTGATCAAGTGGTGCGTTTTGTACCACGAGCCATGACATAGCAACATAGCTGAGACCCGTACCGAAGGAGGCTGTGATGATGCTAATCATAAAGCAGCAAAATGAAAGATCTTTGAAAAGCGCGAAGCGCTGGGCGAAATGTGACATGATGTTTTATGGTTACAATAGTTATTCTAGAAAGTGCCTAGTATTGTTTTAAAGTCTACACGTCTTCTCGATTTCTGTCGTTCTGAATGTCTTTTATAGTATTTGCTTCTAGTAGGGTAAAATCACTGAGAGCTTCAACTTTGTGAGTAACTATACCTCTCGTACCTCAAGATGCGAAGTTTTAAGTTTCAGCTTGCGAGCAGTGGCCCGATGAGGATTGAG
>JBDNGR010000297.1:0-6365 GCA_041689165.1 Coxiellaceae bacterium | reverse complement strand
GAGTTGTAAGTTCCATCTTGACCTCGCATTAGCCCGCTTCCTCAATCATAAAAGTTCGAAAGAGCCCCACTATTCCTTCGCTTTTGCTCAATCCTCATCGGGCCACTGCTCGCAAGCTGAAACTTAAAACTTCGCAGCTCGAGGGTCGAGAGGTATATACAACAAACTCTTCTCCTCAAGAACTTTGCCACCAGCTGATTTTTTAATTTCATTTATTGCGGTAAATCTTTATTTCTGGCAAAAACTACCTGAACGAAATGAGTTAAAACAACTCGATCTTGTTTAAGCGCTCACCCTGGCACCAAAATGCACAGCCGTGCTATGATCTTGGCCAGTATGAGGGCGCTATGACACTTATTAGCTATGGCATAAATCACAAAACAGCGGGGCTCGATCTGCGTGAGCAGGTGGCTTTTGTTGAATCCGCTATTCCACAAGCTTTGCAAAGCTTGCGCGGGCGCCATGCAGTCAACGAGGCCGTCCTATTATCAACGTGTAATCGCACTGAAATTTATACCGATAGCAGCCATCTAGAAGCGATCAGCGATTGGCTCTACACCGAATGCCAAGTCGACTATCAGACCTTAGAACAAGCTCGTTATATTCACCATGATGCAGAAGCGATTCGGCATATGATGCGTGTGGCCAGCGGTTTAGATTCCATGGTGTTGGGCGAGCCACAGATTCTCGGTCAAATGAAGCAGGCTTATTCTTTAGCTAGTGAGGCAGGCTTAGTCGGTCCTCGTTTCCAAACGTTATTTCCGGCTATTTTTAACACCAGCAAACAAGTACGCTCGCAAACTCAAATTGGCGCACATCCTGTTTCGATGGCCTATGCCATTGTGCAATTAGCAAAACGTATTTTTAGTGACTTAACTCAGTCTAAAGTTTTATTAATTGGTGCGGGCGAAACTATCGAGCTCGCAGCACACCACTTAGTTCAGTCCGGCATTAAACAAATTATTATTGCGAATCGCTCGGTAAATAATGCGGCAGCTATCGCCAAATTAGTCGGCGCAAAAGTAATTAGTCTGGCTGAAATTCCTCATCACTTGAAAGAAGTAGACTTGTTAATTACCGCTACTGCAAGCGAGCTACCGATTTTAGGTAAGGGCATGGTTGAAAGCGCTTTAAAACAACGCAAGCATCGACCGATGATCATGGCTGATCTCGCCGTACCACGCGATATCGAAACTGAAGTAGGCGAATTAGAAGATATTTATCTCTATAACGTGGATGATTTACAAAACATCCTTGCGGAAAATTTAAGTTCTCGGCACGACGCCGCCAAACATGCTGAGCTATTAATTAGTGTCCAAGCCAATCACTATCTACAACAGCTGCGCTTACTAAATTCTTCTGAAATTATTCGCGACTACCGCCAGCAAGTTGAAAACTTACGTGACAGGGAATTAACTAAAGCCTTGCAGCAATTGCAAGAGCAACAGTCACCCGAAGTGGTAATGGCCGCGCTTGCACACAATCTCAGTAACAAAATTATGCACAAACCAACTCTTAAATTACGTGATGCCGCTTATGAAGGCGATTTAGAGTTGCTCAACCTATTAAAGAACTTTTTCAAGATCGATTAACCTACATGAAAGATTCGTTACTTAATAAACTGACACAACTGAGCCAGCGCCAGCAAGAACTAGCCGGATTAATGAGCGATCCTGAAATCATCAATGATCAAAATCGATTTCGTGAATTAGGTAAGGAATATGCACAACTCAATGAAATAGTGCAGTGCTTCACCGATTATCAAAAAAACGAAGTAGACTTCAAAGCCGCTCAGACTATGCTTCTGGAAAATGATAAAGAAATAAAAGAATTAGCAGAGCTTGAGTTGGTTACGCTCAAAGACGAGCGTCTTAAGTACGAAGAACAACTACAGGCGTTGTTACTTCCCAAAGATCCGCATGACTCCAGCAATGTCTTTTTAGAAATACGGGCTGCTGCCGGTGGTGACGAAGCGGCTATTTTCGCCGGTGATCTGTTCCGTATGTATTCGCGCTATGCAGAGCGCCAAGGCTGGAAAATGGAAATCATTTCAGAACAAGTGGGCGAATACGGTGGTTTTAAAGAAATCATCAGTCGTATTGTCGGGCAGGGCGCTTATTCTAAATTAAAATTTGAATCAGGTGCGCATCGTGTGCAACGTGTTCCCACCACTGAAACTCAAGGCCGCATTCATACTTCAACCACCACCGTAGCTGTGATGCCAGAGCTTGATGAAATTGAAAGTATTGAAATCAATCCGGCTGATTTAAGGACTGATACTTATCGCGCCTCAGGCGCAGGGGGCCAGCACGTTAATAAAACTGAATCAGCCATTCGCATTACGCATATTCCTACTGGCATCGTTGTAGAATGCCAAGATGAACGTTCCCAACATAAGAATCGGGCACGTGCGATGTCCTTGCTACAAGCACGCATCTTGAACCAACAGCAAGAAGCACAACAAAAAAATACCTCTGAAACTCGTCGTAGTTTAGTCGGTACCGGCGATCGTTCTGAACGTATTCGCACTTATAATTTTCCACAAGGCCGTGTAACAGATCACCGCATTAGCTTAACATTGTATAAAGTAGAGGCGGTGATTGAAGGTGGCTTAGGCGATATCATTGAACCGCTCATTCGTGAACAACAAGCTGAATTACTAGCAGCCATCGACAATTGAAACTCGCCATTTTTCTAAAAACACTTTCTCTGCAACTTGATGTAATTGGCGAGAGCTCACGTCTTGAAGCTGAGTTATTAGCAGCACACGTCTTAAATTTTACTCGCGCACAACTTTATGCGCGCCTGGATGAAAATTTGAGCGAAGCACAAGTCACCGCAATTCAAAATCTTGTTAAGCGTCGCCTCAGCCATGAACCAATCGCCTATATTTTAGGTCACAAAGAATTTTGGTCATTAGATTTACAAGTAACACCGGATACTTTAATTCCGCGACCTGAAACAGAAGATCTAGTGGAATGGGTGTTAAATCATCTCTCAGCAGATAAGCATTTAGAGATTGTGGATCTTGGCACGGGTTCCGGTGCCATTGCTTTAGCTTTAGCACATGAACGCCCTAACTGGAAAATCATTGCTACTGATCGCTCTGAAAAAGCGTTGGCCGTCGCAAAATCCAATGCGCAACAGTTGAAGATTAATAATGTCGATTTTCGTTTAGGTAGCTGGTGTGACGCATTACCATCCAAAAAATATCCTCTAATCATCAGCAACCCACCTTATATTGCTGAACATGATTCACATCTTGAGCTTTTACAACATGAACCACTCAGTGCATTAGTGGCAAATGATTCCGGCATAGCTGACTTAAGAACTATTATTATTAATGCTAAAAATTATATGAATAACGAAGCCTATTTAGTTTTAGAGCATGGCTATGATCAAGGCCAAGGTGTGCGGAAGATTTTACTGCAAGAGGGATACCAGCAAGTTGAAACTCATTTAGACTTGAATGGCAACGAACGCTTCACTTCTAGTTCATGGCCTAAAGCAGACTTACAAACTACACATTAACCCAGGCCCGCTGCCTAAGTCACCTATGGGCTGGTTGGCAAGGCCACTGAACTAGGAAAGGCCGCTATTGTTTCTTCTAAACTCGTTCCACGGCAGCACTACCAGCTCCAACATCTGATGCTACAAGCGGGTTAGAGATAGCTACAGCCGCAAGAGCCGCCGCTTTAGCTTCTGAAAATAAGCCATGCTTATCTTTTAAAATTTGGCGCATCAGTTTAAGTTCTGCCTGATTTTCACTTAGGTAATTAAATACGCGTAAGTTGTAAACTGCAGCCAGGGTAAAACCACCCGCAAAACTAGCTGAACCAGCAGACATCCACCTAGAAACTCCACTCTCTCCTTTTTATTCAGCTGATCGCGCATTTGTAAATGCATAACCCACTATAATAAACATCAAGGCAACTGCCACACTTGCACTATGCCAATATTGAAAACGAGTGTTAAGTTTTTCAAGACTTGTAAAATGAGTCACCACACTCTTGAAATCCAAGTAATTGTGCATTTGAAGATGCTTACGAGCTTGACGATAAAAGTCTTTAGTACCTGTCTCAATCTCGCCAGCATTGAACCTTTCCTCTGCTAGCACTTTCATTCGACCTAAAATCAATTTCTGAGTAGCTTTATCAGTTGGCTCAGGCTTTTCTATCAATATTTCTATTTTCTTTATACTTACAATGAATTCTTCGCGCATAGTCATAATAATGGTGGTATTAATCTAAGCTAGCATAACAACTATACCGGCCAGCAATACTGTTAAATTGGCAATCGGCTGATGTGGCCTGATCGCAAAACTTATCACAAAGAAACTGGTTAAAAAGAAAGATGCGGCTTTGCTATTACGTAAAAATTTAATTAATAATTCCATCAGCGATCCTTTTTGCTTTCAGTATGATGAGCTTCAAGTTCTTCCCCCGCTTCAACTTCGGTAATAAAATCCAAAGCGGCTTCACTTAATCTAGAGGCATCAGTGATTTTTTTCGCCCAACCAGGCTTTGAGGCCAAAAGCCAACCCCCTAAACCTTTCAACCCCACAGTGCTTGCACCATACTTAATTAACAAAGCAGCCATCTCAACCGTTGAATGAACAATTGTGGCTCTTAATAAAGTATCACATGGATCATCTTCTCTAAAAAAATTCGGATTACTTCCTAATGTAAGCAGCAACTGAGCACAAGCATAATGAGCTGAGGTGATGCTATCTTCATCTACAAACATTATGATTTCGTATAGCGGTGGACGATTGACGAGATCTAAACGATTAGCCATTCTTTTTAGAAGCGTTGGATCACGATGCGTACTAACAAAATGCTCTAAGGCTTTATAATCACCTTTTCGGCACACGGCATGAATATCAAAAACATAATAATCGCGTTTAGTCATCAGATAGCTAAACAAGCCAGCTACCGAGAAAGCAGGGCGCGGCACTTCTGCTCCAGCGGTGGGTACACTTAATAAAGAATTCAGTTCTTTTCGGCTCATGGTCATGACTTCCAGATTGGTTTTAAAAGATGCCCACCTTAAATTAAAATACTGAATGGATATAGTGATACTAGTACGGGGTACTAAGCTATATACCCTTAAAACTTCGTGATGGCTTAAAGAACGCCTCTAGACAAATTCAACTAACAAGAGGGATAATGCGTCCTTTTTAGGATAGCCATTATGTTTAATAAGCCGCGCGGCTTCAGCCTAATAGAATTACTCTTGGTAATCGCTGTTTCAGCTTTAATTACTTTAGTGGCAGTACATTATTTCTCGAGCAGTCGTTTTAACCTTAAAATTACTAGTGCCGTATCACAGATTCAAAAGATTTCCAATGCAAGTTACCAGTGGTTAGGCGCACAAAAGCAATTAGATTTGAGTGGTGCTAATTCAGCAACTGGGGTCGCTGTTAGCATGACGCAAGTATTAAACACACAATGGCTCATGACTACTGACACTAAGATCCCTGGGGCGGTACTATCGTGGTGAATGCTGATCCTACAACGCCCGCCTATGTGCAAATTCGTTTACCAGCGGCATCACTCAAAACTTGTAACAATCTTAAGCAGCGCTTAGCCAATACCGCTCGCTCACAAATTCCTAGCTGCACTAAAAATAGTGGCTATTCAGGATCTTTTTAAGAGACACACTTACTGATGAAAATAGTTTTAGCTACCACCAACAACGGCAAATTAGTTGAGATTCAAAAGCTGCTTGAGCCCTTAGGCCATCAGCTCATTTTGCAATCCAGCTTAAACATTCCGGATGCAGACGAGACGGGATTGAGTTTCATTGAAAATGCTATCTTAAAGGCGCGACATGCAGCCGAGCTCAGCGGCTTGCCTGCTATTGCCGACGATTCAGGCTTGAGTGTTCATTCTCTCAAGGGTGCGCCCGGCATTTATTCAGCGCGTTATGCTGGACCCGGCGCTAGCTCAGAGCAACGCAATCAGAAATTATTAGCGAGCCTCGCTCAGATTCCTGACGAGCAACGCCAGGCGATGTATTACTGTGCCGCGGCCTTTATGCAATCAGCCACCGACCCAACTCCTTTAATAGGCTTGGGGGCATGGCTGGGTAAAATACTGACTACTCCGCTTGGAACTATGGGTTTTGGCTACGATCCGATCTTCTATGTGCCGACTGAAGATTGCACCGCAGCGGAGCTCGACCCTGTAATCAAAAATCGGGTCAGCCACCGCGGCCTAGCATTTGCCGATCTAATTGAAAAGATGACTATGGCCTGAGCTATACCCATTGAACCTCAAGATGCAAACCTAGGCTTCCACCTTAGGTCGAATTTGAGGCGTTCTTCAATCACAAAAAGCTCAAAATAGAATAACTATTCCTCG
>JBDNGR010000296.1:0-5276 GCA_041689165.1 Coxiellaceae bacterium | reverse complement strand
TCAGGCCGCTGACTACCTGCAAAAGCAACGTAAGTCATTGTTTAAACATATCCATGAAGACTGTAAAAAAAGCGCTTAGCCCGACTGGCCTTCAGACTCATTTAGCTATTGGAATATACTGTTGTAAGTTCCATCTTGACTCGCATTAGCCCGCTTCCTCAATCACAAAAGCTCGAAAGAGCCCAACTATTCCTTCGCTTTTGCTCAATCCTCATCGGGCTACTGCTCGCAAGCTGAAACTTAAAACTTCGCCTCTTGAGGTGCGATGGGTATAGACTATCTTTTGAGCTTTGCAGGGCAGGATTCAGGGCAATAGGCCTGAGCCGGCCCAAGTGATAAAGGCTGCAATAACGCCAGCTACTGGGATAGTGAAAAGCCAGGCCCAAGCAATGCGGCCCATGATATTCCAGTTGGTGGCTAAGAAGCCTTTAGAAGTGCCTACTCCCACAATTGCGCCAGTAACGGTATGGGTGGTTGAAACCGGAATACCGAAATGAGTAGCGACAAAAATGGTAAGGGCTGCTGAAGTTTCAGCTACGCAGCCACTAATAGGAATCAGTTTGGTGATCTTATTGCCTAAAGTATTCACAATCCGCCAACCACCGGCAAAAGTACCCAGCGCCATAACCAAGTTACATGAAATCATGACCCACACTGGCACATAAAATTCGGAGCCTAAAAAGCCTGCTGAATAAAGTAATACAGCAATGACACCCATTGTTTTCTGGGCATCATTGCCGCCATGACTTAGGCTTAAAAGAGCGGATGAAACCAACTGAATTTTTCTAAACCAACGCTCAATTTTTTCATCCTTCCAATTTCGGAGTAGGTGAGTGATCAGCCACATAGCGCTGATGGCTAAAATGATGCTTATTATCGGTGAAATCACGATGGAAACTAGCACCTTGGTTAGACCGTTAAACTGTAACGCATGCCAGCCACCTTTGACTAAGCCTGCACCTACAAGCCCTCCAATGAGCGCATGTGACGAACTGGAAGGTAATCCAAAATACCAAGTGCATAGGTTAAAAGTGATGGCGCCAACTAGGGCCGAGAAGATGACATAAGGTTCGATCACATCAGCCGAAACCAAGCCTGTACCGATGGTACTAGCTACCTGAAGGTGAATAAATAAGAAAGCGATGAAGTTGAAGAAGGCGGCCCAGCAAACGGCAAATTTTGGTTTTAAGACACCGGTCGCTACAACAGTAGCGATAGAGTTAGAGGCATCGTGGAAGCCATTGATAAAGTCAAAGACGAAGGCTAATAGTACAACGAGAAAGATAAAATAAACTGTATGCATCAATCCATCCGTTTACTAATATGTACTAAGAACCACCCATTCTTTTCTTCTAAAAGCAGTCTCTTTACACCCTTCGCGCCTCGAGATATGAGGGGGCTATATAACCGGCGGGAGTATAGCATTCAATTTTGTAAAACCGTACAGTAAAACGAAAAAATTTGCTTTTGCTCGCTTTTTATTCAAGCTCGGCATGCCAACGATTGTCTGGGCTAGGGTGGTCATCATAGTAGAAGCTATTAATATCTTTAGCACTGATCTTGGTAAGGCAACACATCTTTTCGGGGTTGATGAGCACCCGGCTTCTTAATGCCTCACGCCCCAATAGTATCCGGAATCTTAAAGGGTCACGATCCGATAAAGTCAGTTCAATCTCCCAGCTCTGACTGCCCATTGTTATATGTGTTCGAATGACGTAGCGTTCTTCTTGTATGCCATTTGAGCTCATAACGCGTCGTTTATCGACTATAGGAGCTGTGCATACTTTTTTGATTTCAGTGTTACGCTGCAGGGGATAAACCGTGAAGCTAACGTAGTTTATGTTTTTTTGCGAGAAGGCTTTGATATTAACGGCATGGATAGCTGAAGTTTTTGCTCCAGTATCGATTTTTGCTTTGATGGCTGGTATTTCTAAACTTTTAAGCGAACACCATTCTTGCCAACCAATATGCTCTAAGGCGAAATCCTGTTCCTGATTTTGCATCCTTTCTATCCTTCATAATGACAATTTGGGCTGATGGGTTTGGCATTACTTTCTATGTATGAAATCACAAGTCCTGCGATATCAATATGGGTGGTCTGCTCAATCCCTTTTAGACCTGGGGATGAATTGACTTCCATAATCAAAGGACCGCGCTCAGAACGCAACATGTCGACACCAGCAAATTTCAATCCCATGATTTCAGCGGCTTGAACGGCGGTTTTATATTCCTCAGGCGTGATATCGATCAGTTTGGCATTACCGCCACGATGTAAATTGGATCTAAACTCACCGGCTAAAGCTTGACGCTCCATGGCAGCGACCACTTTGCCGCCAATGACCAGACAACGTATGTCGGCGCCTTTGGCTTCTTTTATATATTCCTGAATCATGATATTGGTTTTCAAGCCCAAAAATGCTTCAATAATACTTTCAGCGGACTTTGACGTTTCTGCTAATACCACGCCTATCCCTTGAGTACCTTCGAGTAGCTTAACAACTAAAGGTGCGCCACCGACAATTGAAATTAAGTCGGCAATATCATTCAGAGAATGTGCAAAACCTGTGATGGGAAGGCCAATGCCTTTGCGCGAAAGAAGTTGCAGTGCGCGTAATTTGTCACGCGATCGCGTGATAGCCATGGAAGAGTTAACGCAAAAAGTGCCGATAGTTTCAAATTGACGCACTACCGCTGCACCATAAAAACTAATGGAGGCACCGATGCGTGGAATAACAGCATCGTAATGAGGAAGTTCTTTGCGAGCATAATGAATAGAGGGTTTGTGCGTGCTCACGTTCATATAGCAGCGTAGTGTATTAATAACTTCTAATTGATGACCCCGACTTTCGGCAGCTTCTTTAAGGCGCTGCACAGAATAGGATTTGGGGGTGCGAGAGAGTACAGCTATTTTCATTTCTTTCCTAAATCAGTATTAATCATCATCAAGCGGGATACTGAATTCAGCAAAATAGTTTTCTTCTTCGCGACGGATTTTTTCTTCAAAGTAATCTTCCAGTGCGCGTCGTGCGTTAACGCGTTTGATGCGCTGACCAGAGCTTGAATCTCGATAGAAATCATCGTCGTCGTCAGATTCAAGAAGGCTAAACTCTTCTGCTGCCTCACCTTCAACCTCAGCTTCGACTGCATCAGTTTCATCAGCATCATTATCAGTTTCAGAGTTAAGACAATCTTCTCCCTCTTCTTCAGGAAACCTGGGTTCTTTCACAGCGACTTGTCCTCTTTCAAGTTGATAATGGGATCCTTATATACTTATTCCTATTCAAATTGCAAGCGGAAATAATCCAAAAAAATGGAGGCCTTGGAGTAACAGAAGCTGGGACTGGTCGCTACTGGTGAGTAATGGTGGTTGAACTGAGTTTTTGTTGCTTGCAAATGGCTGGGCGTTATGGCCACTGAACGAATAAAAAAGTCTTGGTCCTTGAGTTTATTCTCAGTGGTGCTGAGAGCGCCTAAGAAGTAGTAAACTAGAGCATTTAAGTCGTGCTCAAAGGCCGTGAAGAATGTCATTATGCTTTTCTAATTAAGCCCATATAGATACCTTGGATTTGAACTCTGTCTGGTGCATAGTTTTGTGCTTGATAATGGGAGTTAGCAGGAATTAGGTTAACGAGATTATTTTTGTTATCAAAATGAAAACGCTTTAGAGTTGCTTCTTGCGTATCGATTAGCGCCACAACAATTTCTCCGTTACGAGCTGTTTCACTTGGGCGGCAAATAACTAAGTCGCCGTCAACAATACCTTCATTAATCATGGAGTCACCTTTTACTTGTAAAGCAAATTGTTCGGGACTGGCAAAGAGTTCTTTGAAGCTTATGCTTTCTGTTTGAGGAATGGCTTCTATTGGACGACCTGCCGCGATATAGCCTAATAGGGGAATAGAGTCTTGAAGCTGCTGGAGTGAGTTAAGAATGATGTTGCGGTGTCGGTTTGGTAACAGCTTAATATAGCCGGCATGGGCCAATGATTTTAAATAACGATGCACTACGCCACGTGACTGAATACCGATGCCAGCAGCGATTTCAGCGGAAGTAGGCGCGTGCTCATATTTTTCCATAAACTGTTTAATAAACTGATAAGTTTTATGTTCAGTTTGGGTTAACATTTCTTAATCACTCCACAAAAAATGGCTCTTGAGTATTTTAAACTTAGGGTCTGATTTCAGCGGCGCCAATTTTAGGATGAACCATCTTTTTGCAGCGACGCACAATTCGTCCTTGCTGATCCATAATAATTCCCACGGCTCCTGATGATATCTCTTGTAATTGATTAAGCAAACTAACTGTTAATAGGTTCAGATCGTTACTTGAACGGTTGCTAAGAGGGTGATTTTGAAAGTAGAGGGTCGCTGTGTATGTTGTGCTCATTAGAAGTTCCTTTTTTATGTAAAATTTAGTTTTTAGTAAAGGGCGATCCTGATATGACTCTTTCAGATTCGAGTAGCAGACTCAGCATGGATCTACCCTCTGAAAGAGCAGACAAGAGGTCCGCCCTACAACTTTAAGTTTAAGGCCTGATGTCGGGCCTGCTATCCATTACTTTCACACAGTCGAACTGAGTGTGATTTGACCAAGTTTGCTCTAAATCAACTCAATTTCCACTTTACGAAAGTCATGAACTATAGGTCCTCTAGTGCCAGTAGGTGGATACTTAAAGCAGCTAGTTCCTGACTAGGCTAGCTTCATCCTTGAAACTTGCTTTGAATGGTTGAGAAGGAGTATCCATTCAGAGCAAGTTAATTCAAGCACCAATCTCAAAAGGCTGGTTTGAGTATCCACCTACTGGCACATAGGAGCAGAGTACATAATGAGAACATATGTGTCAAGCAGACAAGTGCACTTATTTTTCTAGATGCGCAAGTTTGTTTTTGACCTCACGCCATTCATCGGCATCGCATGGAGCGGCTTTTTTTACAGCAATGATAGGCCATTCTTTCGCCAGATCTGCATTAAGCTGTAGGAATTGTTGTTGGCCTGGCGGTAGATCGTCTTCGGCGTAGATAGCTTCGACAGGGCATTCCGGCACACATAAATTACAATCGATACATTCGTCTGGATCGATAACCAGCATATTCGGTCCTTCACGAAAGCAGTCAACGGGGCAGACTTCTACGCAGTCGGTATATTTGCAGCGAATGCAAGATTCCGTTACTACAAAGGTCATAATGTTTTCCTTTTGAGCGTGAGTTGCCTAAGTATCGAGTTTGTCATTAACACAGGAATACTATTAAGCTTCAAACAAGCTCACATTTCTTTAT
>JBDNGR010000295.1:0-2602 GCA_041689165.1 Coxiellaceae bacterium | reverse complement strand
TGAGGTCGCATTAGCCCGCTTCCTCAATCACAAAAGCTCGAAAGAGCCCAACTATTCCTTCGCTTTTGCTCAATCCTCATCGGGCTACTGCTCGCAAGCTGAAACTTAAAACTTCGCCTCTTGAGGTGCGATGGGTATATGTGCCAGAAAGACCGTGGTTAATTCAGAGACCGCGTCGTAAGCAGCGCTCAACATTCGGAATTATTTATTTACAATGAAACTTCCTACGAAGAACCTGTAGGGGCAACCCCCCGTGGTTGCCCTCTCAATTGTACATCGATATTATTTCAGAGAAGGGGCGTAAGCTTAGCCCAACCTATCCCGAAGCTTCAAATCGTGCAAAGCCAACACATAGTAGTTAATAAATAAAGGCACCAAAACCAGGAATGAAAGCAAGTCGATACCAATACTCATCAAGCCTGTGATATTGGCACTCATTTGCCACATGTAAATCCCACGCAAGAGCGATAAAAAGGCCACAATGCCCACATAAGCAAAGAAAGCCCTAAACCAATGAACTGAACTAATGGCGGCAGAACGCTTAAAGGCTTCCCAAATCGACAAGTTGTCAATAATAAGTATCGGTAAGGTAAATAGCAGTAATACAATCACATAGAGCATGGGTAAACCAATCAAAAGCGGTATGACTTTAACCCAAACACTCTCTGGCGCCGCATGTTGAAGAATGAAGGCACCTGCGATATAACCCACCAGTCCTGCTAGTGAAATAAAAAGTGAATAGAGAAATAGCGAAATGAGCAGCGATAAGCATCTTTTAAATACGGGTAATATGTTGTGCCAAAAACCTTCTATTTGAAGCTGAAAAGCGCGATAGATCATGACTGATATAGCAATCCAAATACTGATATCCAGTAAAACCACCAGAAACATTTTAGCTATTTGCCACGACCAGCTTTCACCGGAAACTACAGCGCAAGAGGGGCAATAAAACTCGCGAATTAAAACCAGGCCTAGAATTAATGGCCACGTTAGTTTAAGGCTGGGCCACCAATTGATGAAAGAGCGCTTAATGATTTCTTTAAAACCACTAGGTGAAGAGGGAAAAGTCTGCATGTTATCTCCTTATAAAATTGTCTTAGCTTCCTCAATTACAACTGTAGGGCATCTCTATAAAATGCTCTTTTGTCTTAATACTTTGTTGCGCACTTTTCTCAAATCCTCATTTATAGCTCATAAACTGCGGTTTTCGAAAAGTGTGCGCCTGGTCTTAAGCCAAAATATCTAATTTATAGAGGTGCTCTGTAGTTGTAATTAACTTAACTGCTGCCAGCCCGCATCTGGCTTGAAGCGTGGTCCGAATTGCGAGCTTAATTCTTCAAGGCGCTTAATAATATCATTAATTCCTCGCTGACGAGCATACTCTATTGGCCCTCCTCGGAAAGGTGCGAAACCGGTTCCGAAAATAATAGCCGCATCGAGCAAATCAGGAGTGGCGATAATTCCTTCGCGCAAGCACGCCACGGATTCATTGAGCATGGCTAAGATTAAACGATCTGTAATTTGTGCTTCAGCAATGGGCGTGGCCTTTTGTTTTTCCCGCACCAATTTACCCGCTTTGTAGCGGTAAAACCCCCAGCCTGACTTACAACCCAGTCTGCCGGCTTTTACCCATTCAGCTAAACGCTCTGGCAAAGGACGGTTAAGATATTTAGACAGGTTTTCTGCTACAGCCAAACAGATGTCGAGACCTACTTTATCTGCAAGAGCTAGGGGTCCCATCGGCATACCAAAATTTAAAGCCGCGTGATCAATCTCAGTCACTCCTAAACCTTCTTCAAACATCAACATAGCTTCAAGCAAATAAGGCATTAGAACGCGGTTCACTAAAAAGCCTGGGCTACTCTTAACGCGGGCTGGCAGACGATCTATCTTCCCTACAAAACTTACAGCCTGATCAATAAGTTCCGAACGAGTTTCATCGTAATACACCACTTCTACTAAAGGCATTTGTGCAACCGGGTTAAAGAAATGCAAGCCGAGTAAACGACTCGGGTCTTGCAAGGCTGTCCCGATATCTTTTAAGGTAATACTTGAGGTGTTAGTAGCCAGTAAACAGGTAGCTTTCACTTTAGCTTCTAAGTCAATGAATAAAGACTTTTTAGCTGCCAAGTTTTCAATTATGGCTTCAATGACCAAATCAGCTCGCTTGACCGCATGACCCTCAATATCCGGTAGCAAGCGGCTCAGCGCTTCCTCCACCAAATGAGGCTGCTTCAAGTGTTTGTGAAATAATTGTGCTGCACGTTTAATGGCGGGCGCGATATATTTTGCTTCACGATCTTGCAAGCTCACGTTAAAACCACGCAGTACACACCAGGCCGCAATATCGCCCCCCATGGTACCGGCTCCCACCACATGCACATGCTGGATACTACACAGGCTTTCTTTAGCTTGGCTTTTAAGCTGCTCACGCAAAAAGAAAACTCGTACTAATTGTTGGCAAGTTGGCGTCAGCATGAGCTGCGCCACTGAGTATGCTTCAGCCTCATAAGGCTCATTCGGACTCTTTTGATATAGATTCAGCACGGCATAAGGTGCCGGATAATGCTCGGCCTTTACTTTCTTATGCAGCTGTCGACGC
>JBDNGR010000294.1:0-1421 GCA_041689165.1 Coxiellaceae bacterium | reverse complement strand
TCATTACCAACCCACACGATCAATTTTTCCGCGAGTCGATGAAAGACTCACGGGTTTCGCGGGAATTTCTTAAAACGCATCTGCCGGCCGACCTGTGTGCACTGGTTAATTTCAATGCCCTTGAATTACAGCCGCGCTCTCAATCCAATGCGGTTCGTCGTGAGTCCATTGTCGATGTTTTGTTTAAAACTCAGATTGAGGGTAACGATGCGTATATTTATTTATTGCTGGAGCACCAGTCTACCCCAGATCAACTCATGTCTTTTCGCGTATTACAATACACAGTCAATGCCATCCATGAACACTTAAGGCATCACAAAACCAGCAAAATTCCTTTGATCTATCCGCTGGTCGTCTATCATGGTAGACCTTGTCAATTTATCACCAACATTAACGAGCTAGTCGATGCACCGAAAGAATTGGTGGATCGTTATTTTATGAAACCTTTTCAACTGCTAGACTTAAATCAACTAGACGATGAGGTGATCAAGCAAAACACTTGGTCTGGGATTGTTGAATTTGTTTTAAAACATATTTTCGCGCGCGATCTGCTACCCTTATTACCTAAAATAACGCCGCTGTTAAAATTGTTAACGCTCAATGATGGCAGCGATTTCTGCGGTATTGTGTTACAATATGTACTAGAAAGCGGTGAATTTAGTGATGAAGACGCTTTTTTTAAATTAATTAATAGCGATGTTTCACATGACATCGGGGAGCAAATAATGAGCCTTGCAGAGAAATTTGAACGTAGAGGTGAGCTTAAGGGGAAACTTGAGGGGAAGCTTGAGGGGAAGCTTGAGGGGAAGCTTGAGGGTAGACTTGAGGGTGAACTTAAAGGGAATCTTGAAGGAAAGCTTGAAACAGCCCGCTATATGTTGGAAGAAGGACTTGATCCTGCCTCAGTCGCTAAATTTACCCGATTACCGCTGGAGCAAATTAGGTCGCTTATCAAGCAACCGAGTGCGATGGTCGCGCTACCTCGTGATTGATTTTAGCCATCCATGCAACAACGCCGCGTTGCATGGATGGCCTTACGGGCTTCCGAGAATTCGGCGGGCACACTCATCAGGCCACCTTGTAGATACGTTTGGCGGACAGTGCGGCGAAGATTTGCCGAGCGACAGTGGCGGCCACCGGCGGCGGAAAAGCGTGGCATGGTTCAAATGTAGTGAACACTTTGTTTTTAAAAAACAGCCAAAACCCCTTGATGGGTATGATTATAGCCATTTTTTAAAATGTGAAGTGTTCACTAAAAACAGTACTTTTTGAACCATGCCGAATTTTGGGGTCTAATTTATCATATACCTCTCGATAGGTAATTCCAGTATTGAGTGTTCCTAAGTCCAGCAAAGAGCGAAATGATACCGAACGATAGAAACGGCGATTGAACCTAAACATAAATTCATCCAAATAAGCCT
>JBDNGR010000293.1:0-1784 GCA_041689165.1 Coxiellaceae bacterium | reverse complement strand
TTGTTGCTGCATTACTTAAACGCTGGTTAATGGGTACGCTTCACGGTGGCATTAGCCACAAAAATTTACCGTATTACATGGATGAATTCACCTTTAGATTTAATCGACGTACATCTAACTCAAGAGGTAAATTGTTTTACACTCGATTCCGCAGTTTTTGACGTTAATCGGACAAAAAATCATGCATCAGGCGGCCTTTTGATATCGCAGTGATGGCGTTGGCTCCATTCTACCCAAGTCCCGTCCAGCAAGATGCTTGGTTGACGCGCGATCTGGTAAAGACGCTTCCATCAGTTCCTTGAATTTAACAAACTCCTTTTTTGGCTCTTCCGCGTTAACAATATGGCTAACACCATCAATCAAAGCTGCTGCATTAATATGTTCTATCAGGCAACCAACGGGCATCCCGGGTTGTTTGTTTTTAAGGCGGGCGGATTGTAATGGGTGCAGGAGTAAAAGATGATCGCACAACAGGCTCAGCGTTACGCCATTCGTAGCACCATCAACACCATGTTGTTTGCTCAATGTATTCCAGCCACCGTGTCCTTTCCAGTCCTGGATAAAAACCTCGACTAACCATCGTAATGTATACGCTTGTGCTACATCCTTGTGTCGCCACGTGAGATCGGTGGCGACAATAAAGCGATATTCCGTTTCGCCTTCATATTTTAGTGCAATAATAAATCGTTTTTTTCCATGCGCTTTAACGACCAATCTGGCCGCCAACATAGTGACTATTTTTTGTTTTCCACCGCGTATAATAAGGTTGGTTACAACCCCGGAACTACGTGAAAAATAGACGGTCAAGGGGATGTTTTTTCCACGACTACGCACCAATTGGTTCTTGCGCAGCTGGCTAATCACTTGAGTGCAAGATGTTAATTTCCCCGCCTCATCCATGAAGCTGGCATTACCGTACAATGCGTCAGCTAATACGGCCTGAATACGGACACTTGGATGATTTTTTGAAAAACTTTCAAGCAGCTCTAACGCCAGCGCTTGTTTACTTGGGTAAGCTGGATTAGGCTCAGGGCGTTTTGTACGCTCTTTAACGGGTATTCCAGCTTTTTTCTGATCTTTATTCGTTTTTTTCCATATCCTCAGTGCTGGATCAGGCGTATAAAATCGAAAACCAACCGGAATGGTTACCAACCCTGTGACAAGAATCAGAAAAATGAACTCTTGACCATTAAACCAGCCGCCTGTTTTCTTATCTTTAACCTTATGGACGCCTGCAATTTTTGAGGTGTTGCGTGAACGTACCTTATCTGAATCATCCAGTACAAGAACACCAGCAGTCACTCCATAATGCGATATCACCTGCGCAACGCTAGCTTGCAGGAGGTGTGCCCATGCAATGCCAGCATGACGAAAAACCCAACGCAAACGGCTTTCCTTAAAGGCACCAAGACTTCTCCGCGCAAATGCAGCCCAATTGAAGCTTCCAGCCACAATCAAACCCATTAAAACAGTAACAAGCCAGCCACGCTGGCTCTTTGTTAACGGTGTCGCTGCGATTCGATTCAGTGAAGCATTCAATCCAGTTACATAGTCAACTACACAGCCGAGCGGTCGTATTAGCACAAACAATCCTTGTCTTACATCACAAAAAACGGCACTATACCACCGTCGGCCTGCTGATACAGCATTGATTGTTCTTGCTAGGCGAAAACAGGAGCTCCTTCAGTAGCCCGACCTACTTTTCTATAAAAACTGCGGTATCGAGTTTATAAAGAGGCTGCGTAAAAGATCAAGCAATCAGACGATTTATCAAATACAGGGAT
>JBDNGR010000292.1:0-1842 GCA_041689165.1 Coxiellaceae bacterium | reverse complement strand
TTAGCGGCAGCATTGGGTAACTCGACATGGACGCCTTGTGAGAGTAAAGGGGTGGTAATCATAAAAATAACCAAGAGCACTAGCATAACGTCGATATAAGGCACGACGTTAATTTCGGCCATAGGCTTCTTTTTCTTAGTGATTTGCATAATTATCCATGCGCCTGACGATGTAAAACATTCGAGAATTCTTGTTGGAAAGTATCATAGCTATTGGTTAAGCGTTCTAATTCATTGGCGAAGTAGTTATAGGCGATAACGGCAGGAATTGCCGCAAATAAACCAATGGCGGTTGCAATCAAAGCTTCTGAAATACCCGGTGCTACCATGGCAATAGTCGCTTGTTGTGCGGTCCCCAATGATCGGAAGGAAGTCATGATTCCCCAAACTGTGCCAAACAATCCCACATAAGGGCTGGTTGAACCGACTGTCGCTAAAAACGATAAATGCTTTTCCAAATTATCAACATCGCGCGCTTGTGCAATACGCATCGCTCGTTGTACACCTTCCATAACGGCGGTGGAGCTCACACCACTTTGTCGTTTTAGGCGAGTAAATTCATGAAAGCCTGCATAGAAGATTGCGCTCAAACCCGATAACTCGTCTTGGCGGCTCGCTAGCTGTTGGTAGAGTTGGCTAAGATCAACCCCGGACCAGAAGCGTTGTTCAAAACTATCTACTTCGCGACGCGTGTTTCTTAAGAGCCGTGCACGCTGAATAATAATGGTCCAAGAGGCGATGGATGCGGCCATTAAAATTAGCATAACGACTTTAACTACCGCGCCTGCATCAACAATAAAACTCCATAAGGAGGGTTCAGACATATTTAATCTCCGTCATTCTTTTTAGCAGTCGTTCTGCTATGCGAACTGGTTTTAGCTGCCGATCAACGCAAACTAGTTTAATCGTGCCGGTAGCATAAATACAGCTTTTATGGTCTGCGGCCTATAGCTTGAGTACGACTGATATCACTAATCGCGCAACTCAGTTCTACAAGATCGTTTAAGCGAGCGGGTTTTAAGTATTCTAATTCAGCACGGCGAATCGCAAACAAATAGCCTTCTGTGGCGAGTTGATTCAAAGCTAAGCCGATATGCTCTAACCATTCAGTACGTGCACGCTCCATAAACTTAAGATAATTAGCGTGATAAACGACACCGCCACAGTCCGTATCATCAGTGTAGATCCGTATTTGATGATTGAACATAATGCGCTATTCGCTAAATTCT
Source organism: Coxiellaceae bacterium (assembly GCA_041689165.1). Lineage (GTDB taxonomy): Bacteria > Pseudomonadota > Gammaproteobacteria > Coxiellales > Coxiellaceae > CAIQCE01. The sequence continues at coordinate 614 of JBDNGR010000292.1, read as the reverse complement.
AAGGGTTCTTGCGATGAGCTTGAGGGTATATTGAGACCTAAGTGCAAATAAGCATGCATGGTCGCCACCCGTCCACGAGCGGTGCGCTTGATAAAACCTTCCTGAATTAAATAAGGTTCTAACACATCTTCTATGGTGCCACGTTCTTCACTAATAGCTGCGGCCAAACTATCAATGCCCACTGGCCCGCCTTGGAACTTATGGATGAGTGTATTTAAGAATTTAAGATCCATCACATCAAAACCTTTGTGGTCCACCTTCAGCATGTCGAGTGCAAGCTGTGCTACCACTTCGGTAATATAACCATCGGCTTTGACTTGGGCATAATCACGAACACGTCTTAGTAAACGATTAGCAATACGTGGCGTGCCACGCGAACGTTTAGCAATCTCACGTGCGCCAGCTGGGTCAATTGATAATTTTAAAATACGCGCCGAGCGCACGATAATACGCGTTAGATCTTCGTTATTATAAAATTCGAGTCGTTGCACAATGCCAAAGCGATCACGCAGCGGTGACGTTAGAGAACCCGCGCGTGTGGTGGCACCGACTAAAGTAAAGGGTGGTAAATCGAGTTTAATTGAGCGTGCGCCGGGACCTTCGCCAATCATAAT
>JBDNGR010000291.1:0-4024 GCA_041689165.1 Coxiellaceae bacterium | reverse complement strand
ATGAAGGCTGGTTTTTCGCGTAAGATGGCTTCGGTAAACATGTTTGCTCCTTTTTAGTTCGCTCTGAATTCGATAAGATGCAAACTCTTTAGTTTACCCGAAAAGGCTTTCTTTGCCTAATCCTTATTCTGAATAAACTCTTGTGTACGTCTTTAGTGTAATAGTAAAAATCTAAGCCTTCAAGGAATTAGGTAGTAGCTGCGATGTGCAAACTTACCCTGCAACTGATTTGGCACATCACCAGAATTACAAATCGCCCAGATAATCGCTATTTGAACGTGCAGGAATTCTTGAGGGATCAATTCCCTGGCTTACTGCTTCTTTGGCCAACTGAAGTAGGAGATTCGCACTTTTGCGGAATGTTCGTATCTCATCTGCCGCCGTTTGGGGATCAATCTTTGATCTTCCAATCCAGCCGTTGGAAATAGAATTGACAATACTTTCCAACGTTCCTATCCCTCCATCCCACTGTGCAGTTTCGGTTATCTGCTTAATGTCATACTGGACACTCCACTTTGCATGTGCAATCGCAATCTTCAGGTCACGGTCTGTCATTTCAAATTCTCCCTTGAGTTACTGCCACTTGGTTGATGATGTTATTGCCACCGAACATGTAATATTGGGTGTTGATAAACAAGTTAAAGTTCCACTTGTAGCAATATAATTAAGCCTGTATTCCTTTAGGGTAAGTTTTCACGTCAATATGGCCGGTACCCTTATTGCTTAAGCATGGAGGTGCAGAACTCTTTCTCAATTGTTCTAGCTACAATAATAACAAGAACGGGTGTTGGTAACCAAACAGGGTAAAAGTTTCGCCTTAAATACAAGATGTTGTTGGCATATCAGAATACAATCAGCTTTTTCATTTCCCATTTTCTAACACTTTTAAAGCCAATATTTTTGGGAAGTGAAAAAATATGATTATTGTTGTAATTATGGCAGTATACGTTTTTACCGTGAAACATTTGCCCTGTTTGGTTACCAACACCCAAATTGTAAAGCAATAGTTATAAGACACAAATGCACCAAAACATGCAACCATTGATCAGCGATTTCACTTGTGTAATTAATCAGCTGATCGCTCCCGCCTAGTGCTCATGGGAATGAAAAAATATAAGGAGAGCAATAAAGCAAATAATCAATCATTCGTAAATAACCACGGCATCGGCAAAATAGTAGACATATCCGGTAAGTCTTCCTCTTCTTGAGTTAGGATGCTACCTTGTCTCATATAAAGGCACTCACCTTCTTCAGTCATAGTGAACTTGAAATATAATTCATCGTCTATCCATGCCGTGAAATCTACTCTTTGTTCTCCTGGTCTCTTAGTTTCTGCCTCGAATACCGTTTCATACGCGTTCTGCAATTCATGCAAAACACGAGCCTGATTTTTAGTCATAAGCCCTCCCCTACTGCTTTCTACAGGTTTAATGAGTTTTTATGTGGCTATTTCAAAATTGGGAAAGTGACGATACATAGGTGCTTAGTATCAAGGGAAGGTTTATAAAAAAGATAACCCTCTTGTGTAAAGAACACGTAACTGTAGCACTTACATGCTATCTACTAATCGATAAGGTTATCTATAAATCACGCTACATAGAGACTACTTTTTGAACCAACTAATGATGGTAGCAATGCTTTCTACAGCATTAGCAGTGTTTGTAGCGCCTTGTTGTGAACTAGACCCCGTCAATGCAGACGCTACTGTATGGTGAAAATCTTTAGCGGAGTCTCGCAGTTCTTGTCTGGTAGTCTGTGCGTTTTGTGCAAGCAACTCTTGCGCAATAGCTCTTGCCTCTTCATTTGTCATGTGTAGTTCTCCTTAATCGTAGGGTTATAAAGCTGGAAAACAACTTATAACTTTTCACAGTTGAAAAGCTATAAATCAGTATATTTCTTTCTATAAATTTGGTCAAATTAAACGATTATTTTTAGAAATAATGTATTTTTTATTATTTCTAAAAAAAAGTTGCAAAAGTATTTCTGCATCAAGGATAGGAAAATTATGCAACTATACTGATCACAGGAAACTGTACAGCAATTAGGCTTTACTATCCCAACCCTTGCCCCCTAACGAAGGTGGTGGTTTTTCTCTAAACCTCTCGCATAGTGTAAAGCGTAAGTATATTTATTAATCTCTTGTTCTGTGTGCCAATGGGAATGAGACAGATCTTCCCTAAAAATTAGGAAAGGATTAATAAGGCGCGATACATGGTCTCAAACACCCAGTTGAGAATAGGACCACCAGAGAGAAAGTGTGGTTATAAACAAAGACAAATCTGTTCAACAGCGCGCATTCTTCCCTAATTTTCATACCCGATGTGTCTCATTTTTATTGACAGATTTCTTGGTAATATAATAATATAAGCAATATAGCCATAAATGTGAAACTATGAAGCCATATCGATAAATACTTAAAAAGCAAGCTACTAAGCTGTCTACAACTACCACATAGCATAGAACGAAGATCAAAAGGAGCACCTATGATTCCTGATACAAAAAGATGTCAGTATTGTAGAGAGGCAATTAAGACGGAAGGAATAGAGTGTCAATTTTGTGGTCAGTTTTTAGATAGAAACACACGGTCTATTAATCGAATTCCCAGTCCCCTGCGAGATGAACAATATGAGACTGTGCTTAACTGGGGAAAGTATGGAAACCCATCACTTAGAGAGTTTGACTTAGCTAAGCGAGTATTATCGAAATTGAACTTACATCGTGTAGATTTAAGAATGGCTAACCTGACTAACACTAATCTGACTGGGGTTAACCTGACTGGGGCTGACCTGTCTGAGGCTCGTCTTCATGAGACTAACCTAACTGGAGCTAACCTAATGGGGGCAGACCTGTTTAGCGTTTACATGACTGACGCTAATCTGACTGGGGCTAACCTGACTGGGGCTAGACTATTGCATGCTAATTTGATTAGAGTTGACCTGTCAGGTCGCGACCTGTCTGGATGCGACCTGCGTTTGGCTAGACTAACTGGGACTAACCTAACTGGGGCTAACCTGTTTGGAGTTAAGTACAATTCTAAAACCAGATGGCCTAAAAGATTCAAAATACCAAATACAGCGACAAAGGAATAATTTTAGAAGCTTAAATCATGATCACCAATACAGAGTACCAGTGAGATTCGTGCGTAAATGTAGGTTACAAAATCGGCTATCTTCGATATTCGGATAGCATTTTAAATAAGAAAACTAACAGTAGACCTATATGAGGCGGAACTTTTACCCTGTTTGTTTTCCAACACCCAGTATATAGGGTACCAGCGAGATTAATCTGAAAACTTACACTAAGAAAGATCAAGCCGCTTTAACGGCCACCCTCTTTACCACCTTCTGCACCTGATATTCTACTTTGTACCCTTCTGGCAATCTAAGGCTGTCAGAACGGTCTAGTTGCTCCTCTAATATATAATCTTCACAAGATTTACTCTTAATGCGCTCCTGAGCCTCACTTGGCCGTCCACAAGCTCAATTAGAACATTATCACGAGGATGCAGCCCTAAAGCTATCATAATCTCATCGGGGATCGTGATCGTTTTTTTGGTTGACACTGAGGCTAGTACTTGAACTTCTAAATTATTCATATACCTCAATTTTATCAGAAGAGATTAAAAAGTGTATCGACTTAACGGCCGTTTTATAAAGATGTTTTATACTGTGTATACCCGAACAAAAAGAGACATATTGACTTGTGTTACGTACTGTTTTACCCTTTATAGAAGACACCATGAAAGAGAACACATCAAGGCAATCTATAATGCCTGTGGCCACCACCAAGATTCCGAGGTCACGCCAAGCCGCAAAGAACGCAAAGAAAAAGCAAAGCGAGATATGATATTTGCATACCGCGTGCCTTAATGGGGCATAAACTCTAACCGGTTAAGCCAGAAATGATTGGCCAGACGTAATGACCAAACTTACGCCTTCAACTGAAAATAAACGCCGCGGTCTACCCTGGAGCGGCTGGATCGTGCTGGTGATCACGACGATCATTGCGCTCTTTCCCATGTATT
>JBDNGR010000290.1:0-4734 GCA_041689165.1 Coxiellaceae bacterium | reverse complement strand
GATGATCGTCTGAGCTTCGTATTTAACGACGTTGGCACTCAGGCCCATGCCTGCAACGTCCCGCTGGCTCAGCCCTGAGTCGGCTGCTGGGTAATCAACGAGAAAGCCCATGCGCCCTTTTTGGATTGTTTGACTGATTGAAGAGCGCAGCAGTTGACTGAGTGAAACGCCTGAGCCTGTTGCGTTGTCGCGTAGATACTCAAGCGTAGCGGATAGATCAATTTCAGCGTCGCGCCGAAACACCATGCCGAGCACTCCCTCAAGCGTGGAGGAAGTGAAGTTGACAAAGACAGCGCGCTGCACGTATTGATTATAGCGGCGCTTGTTTTCCTCTGAGTTATCGCCCTCGTTGGGCATCGGCAGATAGGCTTTGCCCTTTGCCTTTACAGCATCAGAGCCAGCAACGCAGTCCTCGACAACAGCCCACCGGGGCGCAAACTTTCTGTATTCTGGGTGCTGGTCACTGGCTGGCATAAAATATTCCTATGCGAATTTAACGTGAATTGTTGATACAGGGCGCTCAATCGGGAATCGACGGTGTAGAAAATATCCAGCGCCGTCATTCCAGTCGTCAATCGCCGGATGTTCTGCAAACTTTTCCGGCTCGCCCTTCTTGTCGTAACCCTGAGTTTCTAACGCATTGGTCAGCAATGGACAGGCGTCTGTATTGACTGACATTCTACCATGAGACAGTAGCGCATTAACACAATTCACCCGATCGCGTATCAGCGGGTTTGCATCAGGTGCGTCTACGCTAAACCCTGCTTGCTCAATCATCTGAATGTCAGTCAATGAGGCGTTGGTGCTGCGCGCACGACCTGAAGCATCTGGGCACACGATAATCTTGCGACCGAACAGTTTATATCTAGCCATTTTAGTCACAAAGTCTTGCGTGTCATGGCTGATAAATTCATCCACAGATATCGGCTTGCCGCCCTCGATAATCCAAAGGCTTGCGCATGTGCCGCCCACGTTAAAATCAAGCCCTACGCACAGCAGGGTGTCACTGTTAGTCAGGGTGCGATCAGTGTGGTGCTGCTGGCGATTAAAAAAGGTGTAAACCTTGTTCCTGCTCAGCGATACGAAATCGCCGTTGATGTACATTTCAGCAAGGATGGGATCATAGTTAGCGCGGATCTGTTCCACATACCCATCAGGCAAATACGGGTTGCTCAGTGTAGATGCCTTGATCAATAAATAACCCGGCGCGGGGTTCTTGCCCCACTTGCTGTAAACAAAACCGCTTAGCCCTTGGTCTGGGGTTGTCACGCAGCCGATGGTGTTCTGTTCACCGCACTGCTGCCGGTTTCGCTCTGAGACCTTGCGCCATACCTGTGCCGCTTTGTCTTTTGGCAGGGTGTCGATTTCATCAACAAGGGAGTGTGCCACTTCATAAGCAATGATTCGTTCTGGCCTGTCATAGCTGCGGAAGATCATTTCGCCATAGCCGTCTATGGTAATGATGTAGTCGCTTTTGTTGGTCTTGAAGCTCAACCCAAGACTGCTAAGTATCTCCTCTGTGCCAGGCATTGCGCGGCGTCTCAGCAGGTCATACGTTGGCAGGTAATAACCAGTGTTAATGCCTGGACGCGATAACATCTTAATGATCAGCCGCACAATTCCTGCTTGCGTTTTGCCGCTTCCCAAGCCCCCGCACATTGCAGGGTGCGGTTCCTCAGAGAACACAAAATCCTCTTGCGGCTCTGTCAGTGCGAGATTCATTCAGGTTTGACTGCCCTTGTAATCACTATCGGTTCAGCCGGCACAGCAACCACCAGCGGATCGTTCTCCCGCCATCCCATCTGTGTCTTAGCATAGAACATCGCAGCGCGTAGACAGTCGGAATAATTTGCTCCTTTTGCCATAGCATCACCTGATGCGGCATCAAACAGGAACTTGCCCACCTTGGCCTGTGCTGATGGTACAGCCTTGTCTATGTCCTCTCTGTAATACTTGTGCAGGGTCTTGCGGTCGATGCCGATATACTTGGCGATCTCCTCATGCCGGATGCCATAGGCCACCAGCGCACGGCATTGCGCCCGCTTTTCTTCTGTTGGCTTGTGGCAGATGTTGACCATTATTTAACCAACCATTGATCAACAACAGCGCGCGCCACAACCTCTGTCATTTTGGGTGGAACACTCATTCCAATCATATACTTCCCTATTTTGTCTGTTTTTGCCTGATAGTCGTCCGGGAATGAACCGAGGCGTTTCCATTCGCGGAAGGTTAGCCTTCGGCACTCTGACCAGTGGGTGAAATTACCATAGGTTGCTGTCAATGTTTGTGATGGCTTTTGTGCATTTAATTTGAGGTTAGAAAATGCACTATTCCTTCCCTCGTTTTTCATAAACCAATCAGAATAAGACCCCCCTGGCGGCGTTCCTTTCCATGCTTTATTGTCAATCCCTGTTGGTTTAGTGCCGTCAATCTCCGAACCCGTCAACACCTGCAAATCAGCAGTAGCCTCACCCGCACTAATCCACCTATGTTTTGGAGCCAGCACTAAAGGCGGAACGTCAATGTCATTACGAACGGCACAAAAGAACACCCGCTCTCGACGCTGTGGAACCCCGCAGTCAGCGGAGTTAAGCAGGAACAACTGTGGCCGGTATCCAATCTCCTTGAATCGGGCCATAATCATTTTGGTATAGCCTTTGGCATTACCGAGCAACATACCTTTGACATTCTCAGCAATGGCAACCTTTGGCTTAAGGCGTTCAACCAGATCCAGATAGTCGAAAAACAGATCAGAAAGCACCTGCTTTGCCTGACCCTCCCTAAAGTGCTTATCCTTACCCCATGCCTTCTCTCGGCTTCCTGCCATGCTGAATGTGGAACAGGGTGGAGATCCGTCTAAAATATCAAGGTTAAATAGTTCTGCCGGTAGATCAGCGGTAATCAGGTCACGTATTGGACACAGAAAATAAAGAGGTGGATTAAGATTCTTTTTGTAGTGCCATTCCATTTCTGGATCAATGTCGTTTGCGGCAACTATCGTGCATCCAGCCCTCTTATAGCCCATGCTGGAGCCGCCACCACATGCGAAAGTAGACATTACCTTAACGCCGTTTTTAGCAGCGCTATCCAGATCTGCCATGTTCCACGCGCAATCTGGTTTAATCATCAAATTCAAACCCGCATTTTGGGCAAGCGTGGTCCATTGTGTATCCGTCTGTGTCTATTTCCTCGGCGCTACTTTCTGGCTCTATATTGCGGGCTTGATCTCCTATGGCAATCGATTCAATCTCATAAAGATTAAACCCCGTCAGCTCCAGATTAAACCCGGCCTCTGTCAGCTCCTCAAACTCCACCCGCAGCATCTCGTCATCCCACCCTGCATCAAGTGCAAGACGATTGTCAGCGATGATGTATGCCCGTCGCTGGGCGTCTGTGAGGTGTGATGCCTCGATAGCCGGTAGTTCTAGCAAGCCCAGCTTCTTTGCAGCCAGAACGCGCCCATGGCCCGCTATGATGCCGCTTTGACCGTCGATGATCACAGGGTTAAGAAAGCCAAACTCTTTGATAGATGCTGCTATTTTAGTAGCCTGCGCGTCTGAGTGAGTGCGCGAATTGCGGGCATAGGGGATAAGTGATTCTGTTGAAACTCTTTTATAAAGGGGATTTTGATCAGGCTTTGCCATCATTTGCACCGCAAGTGATTAACCGGAACGTCCGGGGTTATGCCCTATTGTAACACAAAAAAAACCCGCAACCAGTGCGGGTAAAGGTCTTAGGGATTGGTTCAAAAACTATTAAGAATAACTGTACCATCTTTGGAGTGCAGAATAACCGTAATCGTGGCCATGGTGTAGCCTTTCCTTCCGCCAGCTATGTCGAATGAATCCAGCCCCGAACTCGTCAGCCTGAACAGCTCGCAGTCACAGTCTGGGCAACAGTACTCAATCGGGTCCTGTGGGGGTGGGAATGGGATTAGGTCGCCCATCATGTCACCACTGCGTCTGGCTCAAACACCGGCTTTGTAATGTTGTAGATATAGGTTGAGTGCAGTCCGCCAGCTTTGCGAAACACAAGCATTTCCATAGCCTGTTCAGATCCGTAGCCCTGCGAGGAGTGCCACCCATCAGGCGGTACTAGTGTCCCGAACGTGCGGACCTTGCAGCCATTAACCTCAAGCGTCTGCTGGTGGTGGATATGCCCAACAGCCCACATCCTGTGCGTAGTCCTGCCCCATGCCTGCGGGAGATCCCGCGCCATGATTGAGACAAGTTGCGGGGCTTTTACCTTGTCGCCGTGATGCACACCTATCAGCCATTGCCCGAACTCGATGTGGTGGAAATATCCTCTAGTGGGCAGAACCTTTACCCGCGGCTCATTTTCAAAAATCACAGATACGATGATCTGCATGGCTGTGGCTGAATCTTCGTTATGATTGCCTCTGGCTATCACCACGATCACGTCCTGAAACTTCTTCAGCATCCGTGTGACCGCGTACCGCATCGCCTGAGCCAGTTTGTACGTTACCCGATAATATCTGGTATCAACATCGACGTCCGTGCCTTTATACGTTTGCCCGTGGCTGCTGTCAGCATGTTGGGCGTCTCCCACATCAACAAACAGTCCGGTTTTAGCGTCCGGCGCTACGCTCACTAGATAATCTATGGCCTCGCGGGTTTGCCGTGCTGCTATGTCTGTATCGAAATCACTGTGCTTTGTCTCCAGCCCGTAGCTGTACATTCCAAAATGTGCGTCTCCCATGAATATTCCGGCCAT
>JBDNGR010000289.1:0-8731 GCA_041689165.1 Coxiellaceae bacterium | reverse complement strand
TTGAGCAAAAGCGAAGGAATAGTGGGGCTCTTTCGAGCTTTTGTGATTGAGGAAGCGGGCTAATGCGACGTCAAGATGAAGCTTGCAACTCGCAGCTCGAGGGTCGAGAGGTATATATATCCCTGGACTGTCGACAGGCTCCACATCTTTCTTTAAACTGAGCATTGCTAGCAGTTAAAGACAATACTAAACAAGGAGCTCATATGAAGAAATGGATTATCACCGCACTCAGCTTTTTATTACTCTCTCTATCCACTTACGCCTCCGCTCTCGGCAATTCCAATTTCACCCAAGCACGATCCATCATTGAGAATTGGTTTTCCGCTATGAAAAATCAGCAATTAACCACAGCGTGCAATTACATGGCTGATCAATTCACTTCATTACACACGGATGGCATTACGCGTGACAAACTACAAGAACTCAAATTAATTAAAAACCTTCACATGCAGCAATATGTTTTGAGTAATTTCAAATTCAAGCAGAGTGACGACATCATTATTGTCACCTTCAAAGACAAGGGCATTGAAAAAATCGATAACCATAATATCGGTGCTCAAGCAGCAGGTCGTTTAGCGGTACTACAAAAACAAGGTGACAGCTGGTTAATTGTGGCTTATGCCAATATGGATAGCATTCATTAATGACTCGACATTCAAAATCTAAAGCCGTCATTTTGCTTTCCGGCGGCCTAGATTCCACCACCTGTCTTGCGATCGCGAAGTCAGAAAACTTCGATTGCTATGCACTGAGCTTTGATTATGGGCAGCGGCATAAAATAGAATTAACCGCTGCCAACCAAATTGCTCAAGAATCTGGCGTCATTGAGCATAAAATTATCCGCTGCAACCTAAATGAATTAGGAGGCTCTGCCTTAACAGATACCAGGCTCACCGTGCCCCAAGACCAGTTAGGCAGTACGATACCCATCACCTATGTACCCGCTCGTAACACTATTTTTTTGAGCTTTGCTTTGGCCTATGCCGAAACCCTGAGTGCCTTTGATATTTTCATCGGAGCCAATGCCATTGATTACTCTAATTACCCAGATTGCAGACCAGAGTATTTAGAAGCTTTTCAACATCTCGCTGATCTTGCGACCAAGGCAGGGGTTGAAGGCTGTTCATTTGAAATTCATGCACCCTTGCTTAGATTGAGTAAAGCTGAAATTATTCAACGCGGCAGAACATTAGGAGTAGATTACAGCAAAACACTTTCATGCTACGCTCTTAACCCCAAAGGGGAGGCTTGCGGCCACTGTGATAGTTGCTTATTACGAATTAAAGGATTCTCTGAAGCGGGTGTGAGCGACCCGACTCAATACTACTAAGGAATGTTATATGCTAATGCGCGAGCTCATCATTTTTTGTGTTTTAAGCTTACTCAGCGCTTGTGGTCATCTAGGTAGTCCAGGCCATATCCAATCCCGATCAATGACAGCCGCTGATTATTTAAACTTAGCCGCACAAGCTAATCCTCATGAAAAACAAATTTATCTACTCAATGCAGCTCAACAATATCTGCAAACTAATCAAGCTGAAGCCGCACAGAGAATTTTAAGCACTGTTAAGTCTTCTTATCTCGATAACGCACACAGCTTACAATTATCACTGTTACTTATCTATGTGCGTGCCGAAATAGCTCAAACGGCTTTAGCTATTGAGCAACTCGCACCTTTTATAAACAACCCGAATTTAAGCACTGAAAATCAGATTCTCTTGCATCGCATCTTGGCCAAAGCCTATCAGAACCAAGGAAATTTGGCCGCAACACTTGATCAGATGAATCAAGTACAAAACCTACTGTCTAATTCTGCTGAACGCCAAAAAAATCTAATGGCAACCTGGAATATGGTCGACAACTTAAATGTTGCTACTCTTCAAGAATGGTTAAATAAAACAGATTCCACTGGAGCGCGAGGCTGGCTAGATCTGGCTATTATTGATAACAGTTACTATTCACCCAATGAATTTTTATCTGCTATTAAGAACTGGGAATCCGAATACTTTAATCACCCAGCGCGCAAATTAATCAGCTCGCATAATTTGATCATCCATAGCTCACCCAAACATGTGGCCTTGCTACTACCTTTATCAGGCCCCTATGCCTCATCATCTGAGGCAATTCGTAACGGCTTTTTTGCCGCTTATTATTATGGCAAACAACATCAAGAAAACGCGCCCTCCATCACTGTTTATGATACCCAACACAATGTAGCGGCTGTTTACCAAAAAGCGGTGCAAGAAGGCGCCGACCTAGTAGTAGGACCGCTAACTAAAGAAGAAGTGGCCGCAGTAGCGCAGTATTCTCTAACTGTACCGACTTTAGCGCTGAACAGCAGCCAAGAGTTTGGCGAACAACGCGTCAGTAATCTGTATCAATTTGATCTGTCTCCTGTTACGGAAGCACGTGATGTCGCACTAGAAGCGCGCGGACATAATTTAAGCAAAGCTATAGTCTTCGCTTTACCGGCTGATTGGAGTCAAAACATCGCAAAATCTTTCCAGCAACAATGGAAATCTGCTGGAGGACGAATAGTTAAGGTGATCACGGTGCAAAATTCCGAGCAACTCGATGACAGTATTCGTCACGTATTGCACACTCAGGCCGCATCAAATCCAACGCCGGAGCAAGCGCATTCTCGCTCAGCTCAAAAACGTGATTTTGATCTCGTATTCTTAGCCACATCTGCAGCGCAAGCTCGTCAAATTGTCCCGTTGCTGCGCTTCTACGCCAATGACAACCTACCCGTCTTCGCTACTTCACTAATCTATGATGGCAGCGCGAGCTCACTTACAAATAGTGACTTGAACGGTGTCAGCTTCTGCAGTATGCCTTGGTTGGTACAACCCAGTGCAAACTTGTCACCTTCGTTAATGACGATTCGCAACAATACTCAATCACTGTGGGCCGGTAGTTTTAACCATTATCCGAAACTGTATGCCGTCGGGGTTGATGCTTATAATTTAATCGCTAATTTAAACAAGTTGGTCATCATGCCAGAGTTGGGCGCCAATGGTGCAACGGGACGCTTGTATTTAAATAACAATCACTCTATTGACCGCAAAGTACTTTGGGCTACTATGCATAATGGCTCGCCCCAAACTGATCCCTAAAAGGCTACTTAAAACTGCGCTACATGGACTGAGCAAATAGCATTCTTACGCAAGCCCAACTCGGAGTTAGTTCTATCACTCAATCTTTTATAAAAAGTAGTCTTAAATTATGGGCCTGCACTTTACTAGCTAAATGCAGCTTTATTCGATTTAGAACACCAAGACACACACTATCGACTGTTGCCAAAGGAGCTCATTACGAGAATCTAGCTTGTCGCTATCTCAAAAAACAAGGACTAGGTTTAATTGCTAAAAACTTTCGCTGCTTTCTAGGCGAAATAGATCTGATTATGCAAGATGATGATTGTTTAGTTTTTGTGGAAGTGCGTTATCGTTATCACAGCCAATATATCAATAGCCTTGATAGCGTTGATTACTATAAACAAAAACGAATTCGTAAAACTGCCGAATATTATCTCCATCATATTCGTGAGCCAGAACAACTCTGCCGCTTTGATATAGTGGGTTTTGATCGAGAAAAAATACAGTGGCTAAAGGAGGCTTTTTAAGCTCGTAAAATCAACGATATTCATTTCTTCACTTTCAAAACAGGCGAGCTGGTAAATCTTAATACCATAATTAAGATCAGAATCATAAACCAGAACCAGGAGCGGGAGCTGAGGCAGAAGCTTCAGATTCTTTCTTTTCTGGCCCTGTAGCTGGTGATGCAACTCTGCTAGGGATACTTGCTGTGGCAACCCCTGACACTAGCAGCTTTTTATGAGCTGCATCAGGGGCCCGTAGATTGGCATGCACTGTGACAAGCATTCCCACTAAAACCTTCTGTTGAGCTGGCTGCGCTTCATAAGCAGCCACAATATCTTCTTCCACACAACCGGAAAATTCCCATCTAGGCGGTGTGCGAAAAAAATGAAATTGCTCCTTTGGTTAGTACCTTCGAGATTATCCCCTCTACGTGACTCCTGCTACCTAGCGTGGATTAAATCATTGTTATCATAGCTGCCGCATTCGCTACGCGAATTCGCCTGCTCAGTTTTCTACCCATCTTCTAAAAAATAGAAAATAAATAGAAAGCTAGAGCTCTATGAACACTAAAATCAAACCATCTTAGTGTGGCACTTCACTTGTGAATGGGCCGCCCTTAAAAGCACAGATCTTCTCTTGAAGATACTGCTATAGTAGACAATATTTTTGGCCACCTAATCATGCGTTCACTATCCCCTGAGGGCCCACTACTACAATCGCTAGTGCGTAGACTACAGCTCTTTTTCGAGTACAATACAGATCTTCAATTCAGCTAGAGATTACAGACTTATGAGCGCCATAGTAGAACGAGTAAAACAGCACTTCCAAGGTAGCATTCAGACCAAAACTACCGCTCTGGAGATTATTAGCGATCGCATTGTCGAAGCCGGCGAATTATTGGTTCAAGCCTTGCTGAGTAATCACAAGATTTTAAGTTGCGGCAACGGCGGCTCAGCCGGAGATGCTCAGCATTTTTCAGGCGAAATGCTGAATCGTTTTGAATGCGAACGGCCAAGCCTTCCAGCAATGGCTTTGAGCACTGATAGCTCAACTATCACAGCGATTGCCAATGACTATCATTACAACGAAATTTTTTCCAAACAGATCAAAGCACTTGGTCAACCTGGCGATATATTGCTCGCCATTACTACAAGCGGTAATTCAGCCAACATCATTGAGGCAATTCAAGCCGCCCATCAACGCGGCATGCCAGTGATCGCACTGACGGGTAAAGATGGTGGAGGTGTTGCCAACGTTTTAGATGGTACTGATGTCGAGATTCGCGTTCCTGCTGATTCAACCCCGCGCATCCAGGAAACACATTTGCTGATTATTCATTGTTTATGCGACATCATCGATTATCAACTGTTCCAGAGTGGAGACTAATTTTATGAGACTAATTATTGCCTGCTTAATGCTACCTTTATTGAGCGCCTGCGTACCAGCCGTTTTTGTGGCCGGTGCAACCGCTGGCGGCGCCTTGGTTTATGATCAACGTGATGCTAAAACTCAATTACGCGATCGAGATATTGCACAGATTGCCCATAATCGCTTAAGTTCTGCTCGCAGCTTGAAAGGTGCTCATATTGAAGTTGCCGTTTACAATGGCGTAGTGCTGTTGGTCGGTCAGGTCACCGCTCCTGAGCAACGCGACCAAGCTTATCAATTGGTCAGTTCCATTCCGCCTGTTAGCCGGGTTTATAATGAAGTTACTGTGTCAGATACGACAAATTTCTTTGACAAGGCGAATGATGATTACACCACCACCAAAGTTAAAACGGCCTTGCTGGCAGAAAAGGGCTTGAAATCAACAGACATCAAAGTAGTGACCGAGTCTGGTGTAGTTTATTTAATGGGGCTAGTTACACCAGCTGAAGGCGAAAAAGCGGCCAGCGTTGCTAGCCGTATTAAAGGGGTCACTAAAGTTGTGAAGGTGTTTCAATATCAGAACTAGGTAGATAGGACCATGGAACTACATAGCGCTATACAAACGATCAGCGTTGCAGCTCTCCCGCTCATTTTTGCCATTACCTTACATGAAGCAGCGCATGGATGGGCTGCAAATAAGCTGGGGGATCGCACTGCTTTAATTCTGGGACGTATTTCACTTAATCCCGCCAAACACATTGATTTGTTTGGCACGATTATTCTACCTTTTTTCATGTTAATTCTCGGTGGCTTTATATTTGGCTGGGCGAAACCCGTTCCCGTCAATCAGCACAAACTTCATAATCCGCGCCGCGACATGGTACTAGTAGCATTAGCAGGGCCGGCCGCAAATTTGCTGACGGCAATTTTATGGGGTTTGGTCGCCAAATTAGGCTTTATGACAGCAAATCATCCTTCATTATTACAAAGTAGCGCCGAATTTTTTGTACTGGCTGGAAAGTTTGGCGTGATGATTAACGTGGTGCTCCTTGTTTTAAATTTGTTGCCCATTCCACCTTTAGACGGCAGTCGTGTTGTTTCAAGCTTATTGCCCAAAAGCTTAAGCGAAACTTATGACACCATTGAGCGTTATGGGATTTGGATTTTGCTGGGCTTGTTAGTCACGGGCGCGCTGCAATATGTATTGATTCCACCCGTTTATGCGCTGACGCAGTTGATTAGTCGGATGCTAGGTATTCAAACATAAAGAGGCAGCTCTATAAATTAGCTATCTTGTAACGACCTAAAATATCTAATTTATAGAAGTGTCTTAAAGCTAAACTTCAAATTTATAAAACTTCGTATCCACCTTCGTAACATGAGGTGTCTTCTATTTCACAATCTTCAATTGCGGCTTTGTCTTTCTGGGCGGACGCCCAGGAGTAGAGGCATCATAACTAGGTACATGCGTAGGCGGAGGATCATCTTCTTCTGGCTCTTCATTAAACATCATGCCACGGCCATTTTCATAGGCATAAATAGCATAGACGGCTGCCATAGGAATGAAGAGCTTATGCGTAATTCCTGAAAAACGGGCATCAAATTCAATATGCTGATTTTCTAGTTTCAAACCAGATACTGCTGGCTCAGAAATATTAAGAATAATTTTGCCATCTTCAACGAAGCGCTCAGGCACCTCAACATGAGGTGCCATAGCATTGACGAGAATATAGGGAGTTAAGCCGTTATCTACTAACCACTGATAAATTGCTCGCAGTAGATAGGGTCGGCTGGATGTCATCAGGATTCACGCAGTTCTCGCTCGGATTCACTCAAGCTTGCTTGGAATGAATCACGGGCAAATACTTTTTCAGCATATTTGAAAATAGGTTTCGCTTTAGGAGAGAGCTCCACACTTAAACTTGGCAAACGCCACAACAAGGGTGCAATCCAACAATCCACTAAGGAAAAATCTTCACTTAAGAAGTAAGGCGCTTCAGCAAAAACAGGAGCTAAAGCGGTTAGGCCATTAGATAATTCACGACGTGCTACTTCAGCCTCGTCACTGTCCATATCCACTTCAATTTGCTTCATTAAGCTGTACCAATCACGCTCGATACGATACATCATTAAACGGCTTTTTGCGCGAGCTACTGGATAAACAGGCAACAAGGGCGGGTGAGGAAAACGCTCATCCAAATACTCCATAATAATGGAGGCTTGGTATAAGACAAGATCACGGTCAACTAGCGTAGGGAGAGTGTTGTAGGGATTTAACTCAACTAAGTCCTCAGAGGGGTGGTTAATGTCAACATTTAATACATCAACGCTCACACCTTTTTCAGCAAGTACGATCCGCACTTGATGACTGTAAATATCCAAGGCTCCTGAATATAAAGTCATTACGGATCTTCTCAATTTAAACTCCTTGATATTAAAACGCCTCAAGAAGTCTTTGCCGCCAGTGACAAAGATTTGAGGCGTTGAGGCAGGATCTCCCGCCTATAATCTTAACGTTTAGAGAACTGTGGTCGTTTACGTGCTTTATGCAGGCCCACTTTCTTACGTTCAACAGCACGTGGGTCACGAGTAACAAAACCTGCGCGACGTAAAATTTTGTGCCAAACACCACCGCCTTCAGTGCCATTTTCTGCATCTTCATGCTTAATCAAAGCACGCGTAATGCCATGACGAATAGCGCCTGCTTGGCCGCTAATTCCACCACCAGCTACAGTTACAAATATGTCAAATTGATTTAAGGCTTCAACAGCGATTAATGGCTGACGCACAACCATACGAGCAGTTTCACGGCCAAAGAATTGCTCAAGGGTTTTACCGTTAACGGTAATCTCACCCTTACCTTTACGAAGAAAGACTCGTGCGGTCGATGTTTTACGACGGCCCGTGCCTAATTGTTGTTTCAACTGTGCCATTATTCAGATACCTCTAGGTGACTCGGATTTTGTGCCTGATGCGGATGTTCAGGCCCAGCATAGATTTTAAGCTTGGCAATCATCTTGCGCCCTAAAGGGCCCTTGGGCAACATGCCTTTAACTGCTTTTTCTAAAACACGCTCAGGAGCACGGGCCATTAGCTGTGCCAATGTTTCAGACTTGATTCCACCAAAATAGCCGGTGTGGCGGTAATAAGGTTTAGCCTGTTTACGGCCGGTTACTACTAAACCCGTTGCATTGACTACTACGATATAGTCTCCAGTATCAGCATGGGGGGTAAACTCAGCTTTATGCTTGCCACGTAAGTAAGTAGCAATCTTTGTTGCCAGGCGACCTAAGGTTTTGTCCTTAGCGTCCACAAGATACCATCGGTGATCGACAGTTGCTTCACTGGCCATATAGGTTGTCTTCATGATTCGGACTCTCTTTCAGGGGGGTTCAAAAGGGTGAGAATCTTACAGTAAGCGAAGCCCCTCAGTCAAATGGGTTTTTATCTTAAAAAGCAGGTTGTTGGTATGTGATCCCTCCCGGAACCTAATCAAGACTCAAGCTACAAGCTTTTAAGTTTAAGCTGGGGAGAAGTTTTCTGCTTTAAACTGAACAAAAGGATGTAGTCAGCAGGGTCAATTCAAGCTCTTTATTTCTAAGCTTGAAGCCGTGCAAAGGATATATACCCATCGCACCTCAAGATGCGAAGTTTTAAGTTTCAGCTTGCGAGCAGTAGCCCGATGAGGATTGAGCAAAAGCGAAGGAATAGTTGGGCTCTTTCGAGCTTTTGTGATTGAGGAAGCGGGCTAATGCGACCTC
>JBDNGR010000288.1:0-1605 GCA_041689165.1 Coxiellaceae bacterium | reverse complement strand
TAACAATGGGATTTTAGAGGGTTTGAACTCTGTTATCCAGGCGGCTAAAAGAAAAGCATGTGGTTATAAATTCGCGCACTTCAGAACTATTACGTATTTAATTACTGGAAAATTGAATTTCCATCAAATTAATCCTAATTGATTACCCACTTGAAATTTACAAGAGCCTGTTTTTATCACCTTTTTGTTAAATAAATACTTGCATAACAGATCGAAACTGGTCGCCTATTGTTTACATGTGTCAACTCACAAGATAAAAGAACCAGATGGTATTATTTATACTCATGCAATTGTTATCAGGAACACTGGAAGAATCACGGCAAAAATGTCCGTGTTGGGCATTATGTATTTCCAACGAGCTGTACAATATATCCGCCTATCGAATATGAAACAAAAATAATTGAAGACGGCACTGAACTTGTTTTTCCAGTTTTGGTGCCTGGGGAGCAACTCACGATTTCATATCTTTATTTTCCTCCTGTAACAATGGGTAATATCTATACGTATATTAAGTCTGATGAAGGATTTGCCAAAATATTAAATATAATCCCTTCACCAAAAATACCTGCGTGGATGGAAAAAACTCTATATGCATTATTGTTCATTGGTGGCTTAGTAGTGGTTTATCTGTTAATACGATTAATAATATTTTGCTTTCACAATGTCTCACAAGCTTTTTTTTTAAATTGGCTGCGCTAATATTTTCATTTAGGTTAGTACCATGCCCATTTTTTTTGGGCACAAATTGGGTACTTTTAAAAAGAAATTGGGCACATATTGGGATCATTCAAAGACAATGAAAGGCTATAAAAGACAGTGGAATGACATCAAAAACACTCGCATAACATTGATTTGTCTATGTTATTTATTGTCTTTGGTGGTCGTTGTTCGTTTTAATAATTGGTGGAGGCGGCGGGAATTGAACCCGCGTCCGCAAATCCTCTACCGTTGGTACTACATGTTTAGCTTCGTCTATGGTTTGACAGCGACTTTAGCGACGAGCAGCTTAAGCCTCTGCGAGCCCTTTTAGTTTAGTCTTGGGTCCATGGGCCATGGTCCTTTTGACGATCTTATATTAAGTGACCATCGATACCCTAAAAGGGCACAGGGCCTATAAGCAAACCCTGTCGATGGGAGGTGCCGTTTTCTTAGGACGGCACGTGAGGCTTAGGCTGCTTACGCAGCTACAGCTACACCCTCGTAATTGCTATCATTTGCAATTGTTGTTTTGTAACTTTTATTTACGAGTTTGGTTACTAACTCGACATGCACCTCAGGCTTTGTAACCCACGTCGAAACCAGGTCGCCCCCAAGAGAGGGCCATTCTAGCACAACGACAGGATTTTTCTCAAAATGCTGATAGGAAGGATTTTGCCGGCGGGCTTCGCTAGCCGCTGCGTGGTCAGAAGGGCGCTAATGCGTCTGTAGTTCTCCTTCCTTCTGGGGCAGTCGCATGGCCTATTGCAGCCTCATTCGGTGCCTAGAAAGAGGGGTGCCGCTCTGGACTTGTTTTGCTATACCCATCGTAGCTCAAGATGCGAGTTGTAAGCCTCATCTTGACGTCGCATTAGCCCGCTTCCTCAATCACAAAAGCTCGAAAGAGCC
>JBDNGR010000287.1:0-7139 GCA_041689165.1 Coxiellaceae bacterium | reverse complement strand
ATCGGCTTGAGTTTGTTTCTGTAGATAATCACCTAGAAAACGATCCGGCGCCCAAATAATTTTTTGCCCTTCGCGATCTAGGTGATCAATAATTTTTAGAGCATTACTCGAGGTCACCACCCAGTCGGCCCGCGCTTTGACAGCCGCAGAGGTATTGGCATATACCACCACGGTGCGATCGGAATATTGGTCACAAAAAGGCGCAAATTGCTCAATCGGGCAACTTAGATCTAACGAGCAAGTAGCTTCTAGGGTCGGCATTAAAACACGTTTTTTAGGACTCAGAATTTTAGCGGTTTCCCCCATAAAACGCACACCTGCAATCACTAATGTTTTTGCAGGATGGCGATAACCAAAATCTGCCATAGCAAGCGAGTCAGAGACAAAGCCCCCTGTTTCTTCAGCAAGTTCTTGGATTTCAGGTTCTGTGTAGTAATGCGCGATCAAAACGGCATCCTTCGCTTTAAGTGAGGCTTTGATACGGTTTTTGTAAGCTGCTTTATCACTAGCCGTGAGGGGTGCTTTTACAGGATGTAAAGGCACCTCAAATACTGGAATTGTAGGTAGAGGGTTCATTTTATGTGGTAACAATTATTCTGAGGCCGCTTTAGTTCTTGAATGTTGTGTGTTCCACTCTTCAAAACCGCCCTTCAAGCTATAGATATGCACAAAGCCGTTTTGAATGAGATGCTGCGCCACTGATTGACTACTGATGCCGTGGTAACAATACACCAAGACTTTTTGTTCTTCGCGGTCTGGGCGTTTGCAAAAATCAGATAGGCCCTTGGTGCTTAAATGTATAGCTCCTGGAATGTGTGCCTTCTGGTAAGAATCTTCAGCTCGAATATCGAGCACGATAACATCTCCCGCCGCCAACAAATTATCGGCCTCTTCCCAGCTCAGTTCTTGGTATTGATTTCTCATGGCACCTCCGCGGTTAATGAGCTGCAATGTACCATTTCTTGGCATAGAAATAAAATAGCACGCCCAATCCATACTGGCTTTTAAAAGCTAGCAAGCCTAATTTGTGCTACTAACGGGCTTTAGTGATAGATAGACCTCTCGACTCTCAAGATGGAACTTACAACTCGCAGCTTGGGGTGCGATGGGTATACACCCAAGCTATAAGCCAGTTGAATTGACTCAAGCGCGACAAGCTGGGCTGGACAGATGAGCGGAAAAATAGCAGCAGAGTTTAAGGACTTCTCTGCCTACTAATGGTTATTTAGTAGAGGCGCCCTTAACGGCGGCCCCCACCCATTTTTTTAGCAAGGTCGGGAGCAGGATTTTCATCACAAGCAGCAATATCATCATCTGCGCCTCCTGCACCTGCATCGGCCGTTCTACCAGCACCTGCGCCAGCAGCTGATAGCCCGCTTGAATAGACACTTGCTCCTGCTCCACCAGAAGCTGTCGGGCTAATACGAGCAGCTGAAGAACCCATCTCTGAGTCGATAATCGGCGCAATAGGAGGTTCAGTCCGTGGATCACTCAAGCCTGCAAACAGCTCAACCATAGTCCTCACTTCAGCCTGATAGGAAACAACAGAAGGATCTTCACCGGCTTTCACGCGAACAACCCTATCCTCAAAAAACTTGCATCTTGCATTCATGGCTTCATTAAGCATATTGGTCATTTTTTTAAGTTGGCGGTATAAGGTGATTCTTTTTAACTTAGCGGATAATGCTAGGATGGGAAGCTTCCTCAAATCATTCAACTTTTCTTTAGCAGTAGCTAAAAGGGCATGGTCTAGGTACTGTTCATCTAGCAGGTCTTCGAACGAAACAGCAGTCTGACCTGAAGTAATCAAGTCTACAATATATACACTATCGGGCTCTCGATTTTCTGCTAATACCCGTCTGATACAATCAAATTTTCTATGAATCAACGGAATTTCTCGATCAATGACGCCTACAGCGCGCATCACGCTAATACGATAATCTTTATTAGTGCAAAATTTTATTAAATTCTCATTAATAGCCTCACCGGAATAACCCTTTAAAGCTGAAGTTAATAGATCATCACGAATATCAAGTAAATTAATAAGCTGGCTCAATGTTTCGGTATCACTGCCGATAATTGCCTTAATTAAACGAGGACCTGGGCCACGGTCATCTCTATGACTAGTCACTGCTGAGCTTAAAACTTCCCCCAGTAAATATGCATGTTCTGGCCCATTGATTTTGGCCACAGTGATTAAATGTATAAAATCATCTACTGCGTAAGAAGGGCTCCAGCCATTAAAAGACAAACGATATAATGCTCTAAGAGCGCTTGCTAGGTACTCAATTTGCGTAGGATAGGTCATCAGAGCTGTCAATAATTCCGGGCTTGCTAAGCGGCTTGACCTATCGCTACTAAACGATGTCAACGATGCAAAACGATTTAAGACTTCGTTTTCAAAGCAATAACCAGGCCATGTTTCATCTCCAGCCATATGAAGCAGTGTTAAAAAAAATTCATTTTTTGATTCTTTGCTTAAATGCCAACCCCAATGTATTTCTAAAATGAGATTATTTGCACATAGAGCGATAATCTGCTCTCGTCGAGATCTTTCTAGAGCTGCAAAACCTTGGTACATCGTAAGAGTTGGGGCCATAAGATCATGAAGCGGCTTGATAAATGCTATTTCCGAACCTTCGCTATATAATTTAACAAAGCTGTACACATCTATGATCTGCTCATAGACTTCCCCTACGTACACTTCTCTTGCACCAACGTGCTGGGCGGCTTCTAACGCCAAAGTCATTAATTCTTTATAGTCCTGTAAACCTCGTATCATTGCAGGCTCACCGGCAAACAGTGCGTATGCTTGTTGAGTCAGTGTGCGGCTTTCTCGGTAGCTTTTTAGGCAGGCATTAATCGTGGAAAGCAGTTCTTTGGCATGTTCAATATTTAGCATGTGGAGCCTCTCAGTTAAACGTATCTATGGGAGTATAGATTACAAAAGTTAACATAACCTTAAGAGCACCTCTATAAAATGCTCTTTTGGCTTCAGAAACGGCACATAATTTTTTGAAAATTGCTGATTATAGACCAGGACTATTACCGGCAGATATGGAATGAAAACCTCTATTTAGGTTGGGGTTTCCAGCAAATCCAACCACAGCTCACTTAAGGTTTCCTGCATGGCATTTTGCTTTAAACGTTCATCGATGTTGCTGATATCGATAATCTCTAAAGGTTGATTATGCCAAGAACAGGCATAAACGGCTTTAGTACGCTTGCCAGTTAGCGGATCGATTTGCCATTGTAGACACTGAGCACAAACCCCTTTGAGCATGCATTGCATAGGGCCGTACACGGATGCTTTGAATTCAGCGCTTGCAGCAAAAGGCCACTCATGGCGCATATGCTGTACCGCGTGCAGCAAGTTAGTCGAACCCATAATCCAAATGCCGTTGAAGGTGGCAAGCACATCACCCAACTGACCAAAAGCCGTGCTGAGCTTAGCTGAGATTTCTTGATTACCAGTGAGCCATAGTATTTGGGAACAAATAGCCTCAAGGCGGTCGCGCGCAAAGATGTCAGCTTCATTTTTAAAGCTGGCGATATAGTGCACGCGAGCAGCGGATTTTTGCCACGCTTGTGCCATCGATAATAGATAAATAGTCGCCATACTGCCGCCAATAACTAGTATTGCTTCAGCATCGTCAATCTTAGTGCGAACCCCGGTGGGGCCCATCAGCGCTACTGGCTCATTGGGTTTAAAACGCTGCGCTAAGCGGGAGCTGACGCCACGATTTAAGATGATGAAAGACAGTTGTGTAGGCTCGTTGGCGATGGGTGCTGCCATCAAAGCTAAAGCCTCCATCTGCGCGCTGGTCGGTTGATCTGCGATAACCCCCAGTGTAGCCGCATGGCGTTCAAAATTTTGCAAACGGTAGAACTGGCCTGGCTTGAAATGACGCGCTGCCAGCGGGGCATGCACGATCAGTTCACAAGCGTTTGCCGACAATCGCTTATTTGAGACCACATAATTATTAAACAACTCAGCAATCTTGTGGCGGAATTGTTGGTACTCACTATCGGAAACTTCTTTATGCAATTTCTCTTTTAATGAATTGATAATTTGAGGATATAGTCGCTTAGCTGAAGCAATTGCTTTGACCACACTACCGTGAAAAACTGGGTGCGTGTCACCCAAATAACTGACTCTATGACCATACTGTTGATAGCTAGTAAAGGCGCCTACTTGCTCGGATTTAATCATTTGTTGATTGCTAACTTCTTCCAAAATACCGGCTATTTCTCGGAAGGATTTATAGTCATAGCCTTCGCGCTCGAAAGTACCTTTATGCTCGAATTCATAAGCGATATTCGGTTTTGCACCGGTTGCTACAAAAATGCTGCGCGCTGGAACAGCTTGATATTCGCTGGTATGCAGCCACTCTCCCTCTTCATTTATTACTTGAGCTTGGCAAGTTAAGCTTAAGCAATCGCCGAATTTATCTAAGCTTAGTGACTTTGGTTCAAGCCCCTCTGCATAATAAATGCCCTCTTCTAAGGCTTTTGCTACTTCTTCGTGATTACGCCGATAAGCTGGAGAATCTTGCATACGTCGCCGATAAACGACTGTTACACCACCCCATTGACGGATCAAAGGGATAAAATGTGGCTCGCGTTGCTCTGTTTGCGCTCGCAGACGCTCGGCTTTAATCGCTGCTGCATGAGCTAAAAACTCGTCTAAGATAATTAGGCTTTGCTCATTAAAATGGCTACGGACTGCAAGCGGGCTTTGCTGCTTAGTTAACTCAGCATAACGAAAAGCAATCTTTTCCACTTGTACGATGTAGTAGGCTTGCGCCTCAGTTGCGGTATCGATTCCGGTTAAGCCGCCGCCAATAACAACAGCTGGTAAACGAATTTGCAGCTTTGCCAAGCTTGTCTTTTTAGCGGCACCTGTCAGCTGCAAAGCCATCAAAAAGTCATTGGCTTGACGCATACCAGGGGCCAAGCTGTTTTCAATTTTTAATTCGCGAGCTAAGCCTGCTCCTACTGCCACGGCCAAATGATCAAAACCATAACGCCATGCGTCTTCAACGGTGAGCGTGCCGCCGAACCGCACGCCACCCACAACCTGAAATTTCTTTTTTCTTAATAGGCTTAGGTAAATAAGTTTAAGAAAGTTTTTATCCCAACGGACCGTAATACCATACTCAGCCACGCCACCAAAACCATTCATCACACGTTCTGATAAACGCTCTTCTAGCTCAGCATAGTGACGGATGGGCTTGTTAATTAATTCCTCAGGCAAAGCTTCTACTTTTAAACCATCGGCACCAACCACAGCACAACCTTCCATTAGCAAGTGGTGCGCCAAACTAAAGCCCGCGGGTCCCATACCCATAACTAAGACTTTCGTGCCGTTGTAAGGCTGCATAATCCATTGCTGCTGGCGTAAAGGATTCCAACGAGTCAATAAATCATAGATCTCAACGCCCCAGGGGAGATTAAGCACATCAACTAATACTCCTGTTTCAACTTGCGGGATATTAACAGGCTCTTGCTTTTGATAGATGCAGGACTTCATGCAGTCATTACAAATTCGATGTCCCGTAGCCGGACACATCGGATTGTCGAGCATGATGGTAGCTAAAGCCGCCACTCCCAGACCCTGGCCTTTCAAGCTGTGCATTTCAGAAATCTTTTCATCTAGTGGACAACCGCTTAGAAGATCATCCAAAGGATTCACTTTAAATCCGAGCTCTGGCTTGGCACGCTTGACGGGAAAGCCGCTGGAACAAAAGTCGCCTTGGTTTTTGTGGCAGTAAACGCAGTAGTGAATTTCATTTAAAACTTGACGTTTATTCATGCGCTTATCGGTTAAATCAAAACCATCACGTTCACGTAATTGTGCAGGGTGCGCTTGCAAGCATTCGATTCCGTTGACCCGTGTATTTTCAACATCGACCAGCTGCGCGAAGTCGAGTTTTTTCGGCAGCTTGAAGCTAGGCCACTCACGCACGCAGGCTTGACCCTTGGGTGTGTGTAAAGCCGCACGCGTCCAGTTGGTAAGTTCTTCTATAGCTTCAGCATGCAACTCAATGTTATTTAATAAGTCAGTTGCATATTGAGCAATGGCTAATTCACGATCATTATAACTGCCTAAGTTCGACTCTAATCTTTGATCAAGCACCGCAAAATCGGTCTTTAACTCGGCGGTGCTGTGCTTAGCAAACTTCAAAACATAATTTTTCTTGAAACTAAAGATAGGATCTTCCGCCAAGATTTCGGCTCGAGCTGCCTCGAAATCCAGGGAAAGATTGAAAAGCTCGCCAATAAAGTATTCGAGTTTGGGGGCCAATTCCAAAATAAAAGCGCTTTGTTCTGGACGACCATAGGATTCGTGGCGGTAATGCTGGAGGCGCTGTGCCAGCTCGGGCGCTTCTTTAGCAAGGAAGCTCTGGAAAGCATGATCGAGTGCGTTCAAGCCCTCAGGGGTAAATAGTTCTGAGTACTTGAACCCATTAAGCTCAAGGCTAGCGTTGGATGACATAGTCAATTGATCCAAAATATCTTATGATGCTCACGCATTCTAGCAAAGGTGGATAAATGTTGAAGAAAATTGATAAGCACTATGTCAGTCCTATTGACCAAAAGCTGGCGGAATTCAACCGCACCCACCGTCCATCTGCTTCGCAAAAGGCTGAAATAGCCAAGTATCAGCGTGTTTTTAGTTTACGTGATCAAAGCACCGCTTCTAATAGCGATCTGCCCAACACATTTTGGAAAGAGTTTTAAACCCTAGTTTGAAGCTTGGTTCTCTAGAATCATTTTAAGCTCCCCGCTCTCATAAAGCTCCACCATGATATCGTTACCCCCGATCAGCTCGCCCTTCACGTAGAGTTGCGGAATGGTTGGCCAGTCACCATATACTTTAATTCCTTCGCGTAGCTCCTGATCTTCTAAGATGTTGTAGCTCCTAAACTTGACGCCCAAGCGGTGTAAAATATCCACCGCTCGCGCTGAGAAACCACACTGCGGGAAGTCGGCAGTACCCTTCATATACAAAACCACGGGTGAATCTTTTAATTGCTGTTCAATTTTTTGCTGGATATTCATATTAATTACCTTTTAAGTTGCGTCACTTGCATATTCGTCGGGAGTATAAGCCTTGATCGATAAAGCGTGGATCT
>JBDNGR010000286.1:0-3480 GCA_041689165.1 Coxiellaceae bacterium | reverse complement strand
GGCAACTCTATTCCTAAGGCTTTTTCAAATAAAAGATTGAAATCCATCCTTTCCTCCAAGTGTGTGTTTTAACTTGGCGATTCTGTCACATCTTATAGAAGCCTGTACACCCAACTACCCACTCGATTTTCATAAGAGCCAATTTTATACTGTTGACCGGTGGGCCAGGATCTGGGAAGACATCCGTATTAAATGAGTTAAATACTCAAGGCTTGACTGTTGTTCCTGAAGTAGCTCGTGACATTATTAAAAACGCAACGCACTATCGGCGGCACAGCCACTCATCGAGGAAATAGATCTGCTTTTTGTGATCTGATGATTAAACAATCAATCCGGGATTTTAACAAAATGCTACCCATTAAAAGCTCCGTTTTCTTTGACCGAGGCATTCCAGATCTGTATCGCTACTCTAAGCGCTTTTGTAATCAGGTGACTGAAGAAATTCAGCAGGCAGTTAAGGATTATCGATATAACCCAACCGCGTTTATCTTTCCGCCATGGTTCGAAATATACAGCCATGATACGGAGCGAGACCAGGATTTTCAGGAAGCCATAGAAGCCTATGAGGCTGTTAGAGAAGCACACCTTGCTTGTGGGTATAAATTGATCGAAGTGCCGAAGATGACTATAATCGACAGGTGTGTGTTTATTCTACAGAATATAGAATGCAAGGAACAAGCAATCTAATGAATCACAATCAACTCACAGAGCTTTGCAATCTATTCGAGCTAGGCACTCCATTAAACGAGCCAAAACGGGTATACGGCGGACTCTTGCACATCATGTGGCGCGTTAATACAGATGAGGGTTCCTATGCTGTTAAACAACTCTCGAAACAAATTGATCTAAGTAACGAAGCCATTACAAGAAATTATGACTTAACTGAACAGATTGCAGCGCGTTTTTCGGAACAAGGTATTCCTGCTATCTTAGCCAAAATACAAGCAAGTAAGTATCTCACGGTGATGGATGGCGCAGGCTTTCTGGTCTACCCATGGGTGGATGCGGAACCCCTTCAAAACGATAAAGTTTCAGAATTACATGCCCTAAAAATTGCTAAAATCCTCGCGAAAATGCACGCCATTGATCTTGACGTCCCGGAAATCGCTGAGCCTGTATTTGATGTTCACTCAAACGATAAGCTTTCCGAGCTAATCCAAAAGGCCAGCCGTTCCAGCTGCACTTTTGCAAACGAGTTAACAGCCCTTCAACAGGATATCTTTACAATAAATACAGCCTTTCAAAATACTCTCCCCCTTCTTAAGGATCAGGTAGTTGTAAGTCACGGGGATCTAGATCAAAAAAATGTTTTGTGGGACAGCCGTCATAATTCATTGCTGATTGACTGGGAATGCGCTCGTAAGCTGAACCCAACCCATGAAATTGTCAATGCCAGTTTAGATTGGAGTGGCATTACTACCCATTTCGACAAGACTGTATTTATCAAAATGTTGCAGACTTATACCAAGGCCGGAGGCCATGTGGATGCTGATCTTCTGCAAGCAGCCTTTAACGGAGTCCAAGGCAATTGGCTCAACTGGATGGTTTATAATATAGAGCGAGCTTGTATGGATCAGGAATCAGAGCAAAAATCGTTAGGGATTAAAGAGGTCAATCAAGTGCTGAAAACGATTGTGAAATTAAAAAATATCATTCCTGATTTAATGCACGATTTGGTGAAATGATGACAAATGAAAGGCATTACCCCATAACATTTGAAGCCCATCCTAGTCAGGATGACATACAGCGTCTTTACGATGGTATTAGTGCATACGCCAAGCATCAAAAAGGTATACTACCATTTGAATTTTTTGCTTACTTCATTCGCGATCAAAATAATAATATTCTAGGTGGGTGCAATGGGAATACACTTTATGGTTGCCTATACATTGACAGTTTATGGGTGGCGGACTCATTACGTGGCCAAGGCTACGGAACTAAACTGATCCGTGCAGCGGAACAGTATGGTCTAGAGCATGCATGTACATTTGTTGTAGTCAACACCATGGATTGGGAAGCGCTTGGCTTTTATAAAAAACTAGGGTTTGAAATTGAGTGTGAACGACATGGTTTTATTCAAGATTCCATATGTTATTTTTTACGAAAATCGCTGACGCCAGCTAAAGCTTCAACCCACCAACCAATAATGCCGAACATTATACCAGCGCCACTTTTTGACTATAAAACCAAACGTCTTGCCACATATAATGTTATGTCTACAAAGTTGGCATTATTAAACAATCAAAAGCTCTCACAACTCCTCAAAAAATGCACGCCATTTGAAAGCAGCATTGGCGGCGCAACCACAAGGCTTACACTAGATGGCGTCTCTATTTTTGTCAAAAAAATTCGTCTGACTAACCTTGAGAAAGAACATGTCATGTCCACTGCAAATTTATTTAATCTACCACTTTATTATCAATATGGTATCGGCTCATCTGGATTAGGGGCTTGGCGTGAATTGGCAGTTCATACCATGACCACGAATTGGGTTCTCACCAATGAATGTCCGAATTTTCCTCTTATGTATCACTGGCGCTTGCTTCCAAAAACCATAACACCGCCTACTGAAGAAAAATTAAAAGAAATCGAGCGCGACGTTGAGTATTGGGAAAACTCCCCCGCTGTACGTTCAAGACTTGAATCTACACTCAATGCATCCACTGAAATTGTGTTATTTGTAGAAGCCATACCTGAAAATTTAGATCAATGGTTTCATCGACAACTATCTAAAGGTGGTGAGGCGGCCGAATCTGCTTGCCGCATGATTGAAACCAATCTCAACGCCACTACATCCTTTATGAATGCTCAAGGTTTACTTCATTTTGATGCCCATTTTTCGAATATTCTGACCGATGGGGACCGTTTGTATTTTTCTGATTTTGGCCTTGCATTATCAAACCAATTCGAACTATCAGAAGCCGAGAAACAGTTTTTTATGAAACATCAGCATTATGATAAAGCTTCAACGATGAGGTTTTATGTACAATGGATCTTGATTGGGTTATTGGGTGAGGCACAGTACGAAACAGTATGCCGAGAATATGCAAATGGCAAAGCAAGTAAATCCTTGCCACCAACCATTGAATTCATTATTACTCGATACGCCCCAATTGCCCTTTTAATGAACAACTTCCATCGATCCCTCAAGCAAAAAAAATCGACGCCTTATCCAGCTCATGACATTGAACGCCTATGCAACCAACTATGGGGGCAATAATATGAGGACACTCACACAAAACATCATGGGTACGTTTGGAGAAACAGGGAAAATATGGCTCAATCGGCTTCCATCGATTATCGATATACTCGCAGCACAGTGGAACTTGACATCGATCAAGTCGGTCTTTTTTATCTCGGAAATTTATTTGATTCAATTCATTATAAGCGGATAACCATTCCATCCTATATTTAGGGTCTGCGGGTTTTGCCGCAAATAAATAGTGCATGCCTGCCTTCAGAACATCCTCAATAATCGCT
>JBDNGR010000285.1:0-12092 GCA_041689165.1 Coxiellaceae bacterium | reverse complement strand
CTAGGCTCGCTGCTTGGGGTGTGATGGGTATATACCCATCGCACCTCAAGATGCGAAGCTAGGCTTCCACCTTAAGTCGAATTTGAGGCGTTCTTCAACCACAAAAAGCTCAAAATAGAACAACTATTCTTCGCCTTTTGCTCAATCAGAACGCCTCAACTTCTCGCAAGTTGAAACCCTAGGCTTGCAGCTTGGGGTGTGATGGGTATATACCCATCGCACCTCAAGATGCGAACCTAGGCTTCCACCTTAAGTCGAATTTGAGGCGTTCTTCAATCACAAAAAGCTCAAAATAGAACAACTATTCTTCGCCTTTTGCTCAATCAGAACGCCTCAACTTCTCGCAAGTTGAAACCCTAGGCTCGCAGCTTGGGGTGCGATGGGTATAGACGTGCACTTAAAGTTTGCTACTTATGAACGCTGATGAATAGAAAATACTAGTGTGAGATCGTTACTTGACAGGTAATAATGAACACGACTATCCGTTAAGTGTAATAGCGTAATTCAAACTCACCATTCTGGCGCCACACTAAAGCATTCGCTTTAGCAAACCAGGCATCCAGTACAATTCGCTGTAGCTTATCGCCGTTTGGTAATTGATGTGTGTGAATTTTAGGCTTATGAGTGTGACCGTGAATCATGTACTGTGAGGGGTATTTATTAAACTCAGTAATCACCGCTTCTTCCGTCACATCTGAAATAATCAAATCACTTCTGCCGTTATGGCTTTGACTTTTGGCGCGCATGCGTTTGGCAAAATAGCGTCGCACACTGAGCGGTGCCATGAGGGCGATGGCCTGCATTAAAGGGTTGTGAGTCCACTTACGTAGTTTTTGATAAGACAGATCGAGTGTGCACAGGGCATCGCCATGGGTCAGCAAAACTGGCGTGCCATACAGATCGATCAGGCTTGGGTCAGTCATGAGTTGTGCTCCGGTCATGCGTGCGAAACCTCTGCTCAGTAAAAAGTCATGATTGCCGGTCATGATGTAAATTTTCAAACCGATGGAGTGTGCTTTGACCAGTGCGTTAATGATTTGTTGGTTGTAAGCGCTATAGTCGTCATCACCGAGCCACGCTTCAAAGAAGTCGCCCAAGATGTATAGAGCATCAGCGGAGCCTGACTCGCGTTCTAAAAACTCTAAGAACCAACGCGTGATCTCGGGCGTGGATTCCTGCAGATGCAGATCAGAAATAAAGAGACTATAAGGCTGTGTGGCCATGAGGGCTCCTGGACTTTGACGGCAAACTTGCCATAATAGGCGTTTTTGTCCTAGCCGCAAAGGTATCCTGTGAACGTTAAAACTCGATTTTGTCCTAGCCCCACTGGTTTCATCCATCTTGGCAATACTCGCACCGCCTTATTTAATGTGCTTTTAGCACGTCACGAGCAAGGTGAGTTTCTGTTGCGCATCGAAGATACGGATCTTGAGCGCTCAGAGCAGCGCTATACCGATGCTTTGATGCAGGATCTGCGCTGCTTAGGCTATGACTGGCAAGAAGGGCCTGAGCATGATGGAGGTCGTGGACCTTATTGGCAGTCACAGCGTCAAGCCATCTATGATCGCTATTATGCTGAGCTTGAAGCCAAGGCTTTAGTTTATCCATGTTTTTGCACAGCTGAGGAACTGGCTTTGTCGCGCAAAATCCAGCGTGCGGCAAACAAACCGCCTCGCTATGCCGGAACTTGCACGCATTTAACGCCAGCAGAGGTGGCAGAAAAGATTGCCGCCGGATTGAAACCGACTTTACGTTTTAGTTTGCAGCATGAAGGCATTATCGAATTTGCTGATCTAGTGCGGGGCCCGCAACGCTTCAATGCTAAAGATATGGGTGATTTTATTGTGCGTCGTGCGGATGGCACTTCACCCTTTATGTTTTGTAATGCGATTGATGATTCATTAATGGCTGTGACTCACGCTTTGCGTGGTGAAGATCACCTAACTAACACACCTTACCAAATTGCAATTTTAAAAGCTTTGAATTTACGTGCACCGCAATATGGTCATATTAATTTGATCGTGGGCAACGATGGCAGTCCTTTATCAAAGCGTCATGGTTCGCGCAGCGTGCAAGACCTTCGTGCCGAGGGTTATTTGCCTTTAGCGATCAATAATTATTTAGCGCGCCTCGGACATCATTACAGCAATCATGCGTTTATGAGCTTGGAAGAACTGGCGACTAATTTTAGTACGGAAGCATTAAGTCGTGCGCCTGCTCGTTTTGATGCTGAGCAATTAAACTACTGGCAAAAAGAAGCGGTGCAGCGTTTAAGCCCAGAGGAATTTTGGCAATGGTTAGCCGAGTTGAAGTCTCAAGTACCTGATCAACATCAAGCTGCTTTTGAAAGTACCATCAAGCCCAATATTCGTTTCATACATGAGGCGGCTGAGTGGGTTAAAATTTTATTTACCGATTCCTTGCAATATTCAACGGAGCAGCAAGTGATTTTAGATGGAGCAGGCGCGGAATTTTTCAAAGCTGCACAAGCCGCTTTTGCACAACACTATAAAAATTACAAAGCGGTTATCGAACAATTACAGGCACACGGATACAAAGCTAAGGCATTATTTCAGCCTTTGCGTGTCGCTTTAACGGGTCAATTGCATGGGCCGGAAATGGCACCTTTGTTGGAAATGATGGATGAGAGCTTGCTTCAAAAACGCCTTAATTTACAATGAACCCTATGCTAAATATTTATAACAGCCTTAGTCAGCAGAAAGAACAATTCAAACCGATTAAAACAGATCATGTTTCACTTTATGTGTGTGGTATGACGGTCTATGACTATTGCCATATTGGACATGCACGTATTTTTATCGCCTATGATGCTTTTGTAAAATTTCTAGGTTACTTAGGCTACAAAGTCACCTATGTGCGTAATATTACGGATCTTGATGATAAAATTATTAAACGAGCAGAAGAAAATAAAGAATCTTTCGTCGATTTAACAGAACGTTTTATTAAAGCAATGCATGATGATGAAGCCGCTTTAGGTGTTCAGCAACCAGATCACGAACCGCGCGCGACTGAATATGTTTATCAAATGACGCAGTTAATCCAAAAATTACAGCTCAAAGATTATGCGTATGTGGCTAAAAATGGTGATGTTTGTTTCCGGGTTAGAAATTTTCACGATTATGGTAAGTTGTCCAATCGCAATTTAGATGAGCTTCAGGTGGGTGCGCGAATTGAAGCGGATGAGGGTAAAGACGATCCGCTTGATTTTGTGCTTTGGAAATTAGCGAAAGAAGGTGAACCCAGTTGGCGTTCTCCGTGGGGTAAAGGTCGTCCAGGCTGGCATATTGAATGCTCAACCATGTCGAGTGACTTATTGGGACAGCCCTTTGATATTCACGGTGGCGGTATCGATCTTAAATTTCCCCATCATGAAAATGAATTGGCGCAATCAGAAGCGGCACTTGATTGTCCTTTTGTGCACACCTGGATGCATGTAGGTCAGGTGCAGGTCAATCAAGAAAAGATGTCTAAATCACTCGGTAACTTCATTAGCATTCGTGATGCTCTTGAGTTATATCCTGCTGAAGCCATTCGTTATTTTATGTTAGCAGGCCACTATCATAGCCCGATTAATTACAGCAAAGAAAATCTGGTTAATGCAATTAGCGCTTTAAGTCGTTTATATGCGGCATTACGAGGTTTGCCTAAGACTGAGCAAACTTCCGGTGAAGATTATCGTTTAGAATTTGAAAGTGTATTGCGTGATGATTTTAATACACCGCAAGCTTTATCGGTGTTATTTGAAATGGCGCGTGAAATTAATCGTCTGCGTGATCAAAATCAATTGGAAGCTGCCGCAGCACTGGGTAATCGCTTGAAAAGCTTAGGGGGTGTACTAGGCTTCTTACAAGCAGCTCCCGATAGTTTCTTGCAAGGCCAGGTTAATAATAGCGCTGAAATCGAAGACTTAATTCAACAGCGTTTTGCTGCACGCCAAGTGAAAAACTGGGTAAAAGCCGATGAAATTCGCCAGAAAATAGATGCCATGGGGATCAGTATTGAAGACACACCCCAAGGCACACTCTGGCGCAAAAATTCAAGTTCGTAAAATCCCCGACTAGTTAATTATGGCAGGATCGCTAAGATCCGCTCATGATTTTATCCACCCATCAAGCCGGTTATGCATTACTAGAGGCGCTCATTGCTTTGGCTATGCTTTCGCTAGTGACGCACTTAAGTCTCAAATATCAACACCAGCAACTGCAGCGTTCGGCTCAACAATTTCAAGAACTTTCTACCATTAACGACTTGCATAACACGGCAGAACGTCATCGTGCAAATGTGTTCGTAGGGGCAACGCCTGTGTGAATAATGGGTGCTTGCCTTTTCAACTGTAGATCGCTGCTATTTGTCAGGCATGCACCCAACGGAAAGAGGGCAGGCACGGGGGCCTTGCCCCTACAGGATCGCTGTTATTTCAGAGCCAGGTGGGTATGCGTTTGTGTTTGGCGCAACGCTTGTGTGGAAACTGGGCGGTTGCCCACCAAATTGTAGATCGCTGCCATTTGTCAGGCATGCACCCAACGGAAAGAGGACAGGCACGGGGGCCTTGCCCCTACAGGATCGCTGTTATTTCAGAGCCAGGTGCGTTTGTGTTTGTAGGGGCGGGGCCCCGTCCCCGCCCTTTCAATCGCACATCGATACCATTTATTAAAACAACAGTGCGGCTGGGAAAGGGTATGCATGGTGATCTGTCCCTAGATCGCATATTGATATTATGGCAGGGGTATAGAGTTACACCGATTAGATGAAAAATATAACATGAAAAATTCAATGCACGGCTTTAGCTTAATCGAATTATTGAGCGCGATAGCGCTCAGCGTTCTATTGATGTTGATGCTGGGAAAGTTAGTTATATATGTGAAGAACGCACAACAGTTGCAAGAGGCATGGCTCAAGTTAAGTCGAGAAGCTTATTATCTCAGTTTATATTTGTATCCGCGCTTGGTCAGTGTAGGTGAGGGGAGGTGTGACTATTCTGATAGCAAGTTCAAGCATGTAAGCGCTTATAATTCCGCACACCTACCTAGCTTTATAACTGAGCAAGCTCATATACAAGGTGATGTCTTCGTTATAACGCGCTGTGAAAAGAAGGGCGGAGATTCTCAGTTTGTACAGCGAGCGTATTATGTGGCAGCTACCAAACGACATGATGCACGAGGCAGCATCATTCATGCTCTGTATGAGAAGCGCGCGGGTGCGCAGCGTATTGAATTGGAGGAAGGGATAAACAATCTATATATCACCCTGAGTGTATTGGAGAAAACAAACAAACTGATTGATCTGCCAATTAGCTCACTGAATGAGTTTAGTAAAGTGGTTGGTATTAACCTGCAATTCACTTTAGCGTCCCTACCCAGTTCGAGTTATCTGATAGTAAAACCCTGGAATATTTATGTGTATTTGCGCGGCGTTTAAGCAGCAAGGTTCGATACTGGCTAGTGTATTGATAGTGTTGGCTGTGATGAGCTTTATTTTATTACGCAGCTATGAGCTCAATTTAAGGCAGCATGAATTGAGCCAATTATATAAACATAAGCTCGAGTTGTTTACAGAAGTGGAGTCTGAGTTACAAAAAAAGACTATCTTGCCGCAATATTTTCATTTTCAAGATCACGGCTTAAATAGCTATTATTTTGTTGAGGCTAAAGCGCAGAATGAAGTCTTAGAGGTAAATGCCGCTGTATGGTTGGTTCTACCTTCTGAGCAGCATTTACCCAGTTGTGATGGCAAAGAGATTAATAAAATATTTTTAGCCAGACTTTTTTAGCTTTAAATTGAGCAGGCTTTAAATCTTATTCACCGTTAAGTTTTTGCTTAACAAGATCATTTAACTGTTGCGGATTCGCTTTGCCTTGAGTCGCCTTCATGGCTTGACCGATAAAGAAGCCAAAAAGCTTATCTTTGCCTGCACGATATTGCGCAACTTGATTAGGATTGCTGGCGATAATCTCATCAATAATTTTTTCGAGCGCGCCTGTATCATTAATTTGCTTCAAACCTTGTTTTTCAATAACCGCATCAGCATTGCCTTCACCATTCCAAATAGCTTCAAAAACTTTTTTGGCGATAGTATTGGAAATAGTTTGATCGTGAATGCGTAACACTAATTCAGCAAGTTGTACGGCACTTACTGGGCTTGTACTAATTTCTAAGTTTTCTTTGTTTAAAATAGCGGCTAAGTCACCAGCAATCCAGTTGGCAATTAACTTGGGCGGCACACGCGGTTGTGCTGCAACGACCGTTTCAAAATATTGTGCAATGTCCCAATCGTTTGATAAGTAACTCGCATCATATTGACTGAGTTTAAGTTGAGTTATAAAACGGTCGCACTTTTGTCGTGGTAACTCAGGTAAAGCTTCGCCTATCGAGGCGATGAACTCTTCGCTCAAAACTACGGGTAATAGATCAGGGTCAGGGAAGTAACGATAGTCATGCGCATTTTCTTTGCTACGCATGGGACGTGTTTCATCCAAATCAGCATCATAAAGGCGTGTTTCTTGTTTAATGCTGCCACCGTTTTCCAGAACTTCAATTTGACGATCGACTTCATATAGAATGGCACGTTCAGCGAAACGGAATGAGTTCACATTTTTAGTTTCGGTACGAGTGCCAAATTCCGACTGGCCCTTGGGCCGCACTGATACATTCACATCACAACGAAACGAAGCTTCCTGCATGTTGCCATCACTAATTCTTAAATAACGCACTAAGGAATGTAAAGTTTTTAGATAAGTAATAGCCTCTTTAGCGGAGCGCATATCGGGTTCAGAGACAATCTCAAGTAATGGTGTGCTGGCGCGATTAAGATCAATTCCTGAATAACCATTTAGTTCACCATGCAAAGATTTGCCAGCATCTTCTTCAAGGTGTGCACGCGTAATGCCAACGCGTTTCGTGCTGCCATCTTCCAGAGTGATATCTAAATGGCCTTTACCAACTATCGGTAAATCATGTTGGCTAATTTGGTAGCCCTTAGGTAAGTCAGGATAAAAGTAGTTTTTGCGCGCGAAAACAGATCGGCGCGTAATTTCAGCATTTACACTCAGGCCAAAGCGTACGGCATATTCCACGGCTTTTGCATTTAAAACCGGCAATACCCCGGGAAAAGCTAAATCCACCGCACAGGCTTGCGTATTGGGTTCTGCACCATAAGCTGTAGCCGCACCAGAAAATATTTTACTTTCAGTTGCTAATTGCACATGAACTTCTAAACCAATAACGGTTTCCCATTCCATTTGTTAATCCTCAAAAATTCGGTGGAAATTGTAAATGCCAGTTAGTAGCACTTTGATATTGATGAGCGACATTAAGCAGTTGCGCTTCAGCAAAATAGTGACCAATTAATTGCATTCCCACCGGTAAGCCCTTACTAAATCCTGCTGGTACTGACATGCCAGGTAGGCCTGCTAGATTCAAGGCAAGGGTGTAAATATCGGCAAGATACATGCTGACCGGATCAGTCACGGCGTTTAATTTAAAAGCTGTGCTCGGCGTGGTGGGTGCCATAATTACATCCACTTCTTTGAAAGCTTTAACAAAGTCATCGCGAATTAAGCGTCGTACTTGTTGAGCTTTTAAGTAATAGGCGTCGTAAAAGCCTGCCGATAACACATAAGTGCCTACCATAATGCGGCGCTTAACTTCTTCACCAAACGCTTCAGAACGACTGCGACAATATAAATCTTCTAAGTCTTTAGGATCTTTACAGCGATAACCAAAACGTATGCCATCGTAGCGAGATAAATTCGAAGAGGCTTCGGCGGGTGCCAAAATATAATAAACTGATAAAGCTAGATCAGTGTGTGGCAAGCTAATATCAACAAACTCCACGCCTTGCTGCTTGAATACTTGCTTGGCGTCTTCAAGAGCGGCAGCAATCTCAGGGCTTAGGCCTTCCGCAAAATATTCTTTGGGCAAACCAATTCTTAAGCCTTTTAAAGGAAGATTTAAAGTGGCGGTGTAATCCGGCACTTCATTGTGCACGCTAGTTGAATCCAAAGGATCGTGTCCGGCTATGATATTTAATAACAATGCGGCATCCTCAGCACTACGTGCCATGGGTCCGGCTTGATCAAGACTTGAAGCAAAAGCGCTCATACCATAGCGCGAAATGCGTCCATAGGTGGGTTTGATACCCGTAATGCCGCACAGCGCTGCAGGTTGTCGAATGGAGCCACCGGTATCGGTACCCGTGGCTATGGGTGCTAAATAGGCGGCGACGGCTGCGGCAGAGCCACCTGAAGAACCGCCGGGTACACGCGTCAAATCCCAAGGGTTAGCGACTGGGCCGTAATAGCTTTTTTCATTTGATGAACCCATCGCGAATTCATCCATATTCAGTTTACCTAGCATCACCATACCAGCGGCATCACAGCGACGTACTAAAGTGGCATCATAAGGAGCGATGAAATTGTCGAGCATTTTAGAGCCACAACTCATCTTGAGTCCCTTCACACAAAAAATATCTTTTTGCGCCAAGGGAATACCAGTTAACGCAGTTGCCTCACCCCGTGCGAGACGTTGATCAGCAACATCGGCTTGTGCTAAAGCATGTTCTTCACTCACAGTAATGAAGCTATTGAGTTGAGAATCATATTGTTTGATTCGATCGAGAAAATATTGCGTTAATTCGCGACTGGAAAATTCTTTATTATGAAGAGCGCGGCTTAATTCGCGCAAAGTTTTATGATGCATGTTGACCTCTATGCGCTTTCAATAACTTGCGGCACTAAATACAAACCG
Source organism: Coxiellaceae bacterium (assembly GCA_041689165.1). Classification (GTDB taxonomy): domain Bacteria; phylum Pseudomonadota; class Gammaproteobacteria; order Coxiellales; family Coxiellaceae; genus CAIQCE01. Next base: position 3,326 of record JBDNGR010000285.1, on the reverse strand, counting down.
GCTTTGGTGAGTGGCGCGATTTGCTGGAATAGAGCACGCTGGTTGGTTTCGGTGACTACATCGTTACGTAAGGGTTGAGTCAATTCCATGGGATGCGATAGTGGTGGTACACCCTGGGTATCAATTTCACTCAGATGCTTGTTTAAAGCGAGTACGCTATTGAGTTTATCTGCAACAGTTTGCAGTTCGTCATCTGAGATTATCAATTTAGCTAATTCAGCCACATGACGTAGTTCGGTATGATCTAAAGACATCGCTGGTCGTTCCTCTATAAAGCCGGGGCGGGGATTATACCTCTCGGCCCTCGAGATGCGAAGTTTTAAGTTTTAGCTAGCGAGCAGTTACTTGAAGCGCTATAGGGCTAAAGCCCCTTAGCTACCAACTGTTTTCCATCGTTGCGCTTAAGTTGTATAAAAATCAGGGCGCTTAATACAGTTGCTATGCCCATGGTCAGGAAAACAGCATGGAAAAGATTGAGTGATAAATGTTTAGGTATATTAAAGCCAGGTGAGTAGAGGCGAATCAACAAAGCCGCAAAAGCCACACTGAAGCTTTGCACGACTCGTTGTACGGTGCCGTTGATGCTGGTAGCGCTGCCTAAGTGAGCGGGCTCTAAATCGGCATAAGCTAAGCTGTTTACCCCCGTGTATTGTACGGAGATAAGAAAACCATAAGCGAGCGTTAGGCAGGCAATCCAAGCGAGTGAAGTGTCAACGTGGATAAAAATAAAACTTGCGAGGGCGAGGCCAAGCAAAGCGGTATTAACCACTAATACCGGTTTATAGCCAAATTTTGTAAACACACGGTTGGTAAATATCTTTGAGAGAATAACACCGAGAGCCATGGGGCTTACCAGTAGCCCTGAAGTTAAGGTCGAATATCCAAGACTAATTTGCAGTAAGAGCGGAATTAAAAAAGGTGCGCCTTCGAAGAATAGGCGTGTGACTAAGCTGCCCAAAATTGAGATTCTAAAGCTGCGTATCCGAAAGAGGGAGGTGTTGATAATGGGTGTAGCAATTTTACTTGAATGCAGTTGATAACTAATTAACAGAACTAACGCAACGACCAAAATTCCCAGTGAAATGGAATCGGCAATGGCCGCTTCACTAAATGATGAAAATGCAAAGCTTAAGGCGGCGAGTCCGGCGCCAAACAAAACGAAGCCTAAATAATCAAGCGGCGCGATATTTTGGCGCGTATTTTTTTGAGTCCCCAGTTCGCCACAAATAATGCCAGGATACCGACCGGAATATTAACCCAAAAAATCCAAGGCCAAGAGGCATAATGCACGATAATGCCGCCGAGTGTGGGTCCTAGCATGATGCCAACAGCTGCGATAATCACCACAGTGCCCATCACATTAATGACCTGGCGTTTGTCGACAGCGCGCAGCAAGATAAGACGCGCGGTGGGCAACATTAAAGCACCACCTAAACCTTGTAAAAATCGACCCAGAACCAGATCAGTTAAGGATTGTGCGAAACCGCAATACAGTGAACTTAAGGAAAATAAACACAAAGCCGTGATAAAAACATGCTTATCACCAAATTTATCAGCGATCCAACCGCTAATTGGAGTAAAGATAGCTAAGCTCATTAAATAGCTGATAAGAGCGATTTTGAGATTGATCGGGTCGATGCTTAAGCTGTTAGCAATGCTGGGGATGGCGGTATTAAGGATAGTTCCATCTAGAGCTTCCATGAAAAGAGCAAGTGCTGTAATCAGCGTAACGATTTTCTTGGAGCTGTTGGTTATGGTGGGCAAGGTGCATCCTTAAGTTTGAGTCGATAGGATTATATGTTTAAGTGATAATTCGCGCTAGTTTTAGGCGAGCTTATTTTACGGGAGAGACAAGGATCTTATGTTCAGTTTGTCAACAGAACACGCAATTAATCCCGGTGTTGCGAATACTGAGGCTTTGTTTAGTATTTGATGAATCTATTTCACGATGCCGTTTTAATGACTGATCGCAACTTACATCACCCTCACGATAGCTTTGCTAAGCGCGGCTTAACTCAGCCCGAAATCGCACGTGATTTATTGCAAGCCCATCTGCCTAAAGCTTTGCAAGCATTGTGTAATTTAGACACGCTGCGCATCGAACCCAGCAATCATATTGAAGAAGAATTAAAACAAATTTTTTCTGATGTTATCTATTCGCTTGAAATTAAAGGTGAGCGTGGCTACATTTTTGTTTTATTAGAGCATCAAAGCCGAGAAGATGAGCTGCTAGCTTATCGATTATTACGTTATCAAATGGCCTTTTTTAAGCGCTATCTGGATGAAGGTCACCAGAAACTACCCTTAGCCATACCGATGGTCATCTATCACGGGCCTAAAAGCCCTTATTCTAAAGGCTTGGGATTAAGCGATTGCTTTGCTGACCCTATCTTGGCTAAAGAATGGATGTTTAAAGACTTTCATCTGATTGATCTAACCGTCATCGACGATAATGAAATCTTGCAGCATAAGCGAGCGGCTCTAATGGAAATGGTGCAACGTCATATTTTTAGAAAAAATATTATGGAGGTTGTAGAGTCGATCAAACAGGCTTTATCGCTTGCTAAAACCTATCCAACGCTTCAAGGGGCCACTCAAGACATGATATATTACTTGCTCAATCAAGCTAACTATCCTGAGCGCGGCAGTTTGTTTGAAGCACTTACTGAACCATCATCTACTTATCGGGAGGACGCTATGACAGCTGGAGAAGAACTCAGACACGAGGGACGCCAAGAGGGTCATCAAGAGGGTCGTCTAGAGGGGCGACAAGAAGGGCGTTACGAAACACAACAAGCATTAACGCAACGAATGCTGGCGGCGGGTTTAAGTAAAGAGCTTGTTGAACAAATTATCCACCCCGAAATCCAACACACCCAAAATAGTTAAATGATCCTAAAAACGGCAGTTGGAATTCAGAGCGAGAAGGGCTAATGGGTTGAGAAAGCTGGGTTTTGTTGAAAATTATTTTGAAAACAGCAGTCACCACTGCAGTGACCTTCACAGTAGATTTTAACTGCCGTTTCTCGACCCTCTAAATCCCCAGGTAGAGTCTGAGCTTCAGCAATTCTCGGTGAAGCACCAAGTCTAGTACCTTCGTAGAGTAAAAGGGGCTTATGGAATAAATTTTTCGTACAATACCGCTTTTAGCAAGCCGTCACAGTCGGTTATGCTGGTAGCAAGAAGATATTGCACGTGATAATCAAAAAACATTTCCATTTTACTGTTTTACCTAAGAAATTATCTGAAGTTTTGAACAAGGTGCCTGAATGTCGACAAAAATCCAAGCTGAGCATTAGTATTCATGATGCGATGATGAGCAGTTT
>JBDNGR010000284.1:0-2479 GCA_041689165.1 Coxiellaceae bacterium | reverse complement strand
TTTTGGTAGTAATCTTACAGCGCTAGAGTATAAAAGATTAACCCAAGCTTTTTACACGCATATTCTAAAGCTCATTAAAGAGCTTATGGTGATGCGCTTTCTCGCGCAGGATCAAATTATCAAGCGCGTTAAAGTCATCGGCCTGGAGCACAATCTTAAGGCTTTCAAGAAAAACAAAGGTGTGCTGTGGCCAGTAGGGCACTTAGGTAACTGGGAGCTAACCCCCTTGGGTGCACGACCACAGATTATAAATCTAGGCGGAGATTTCCAGGTTTATACTATCCGCAAAAAAATTCACCATGCTTTTTTAGAGAAAGTATTGTTTCGCCAATTTGAGCGTGCTGGTATATATATAATTCCTAAAGAGGAATCATTGCGTCCCATACTACGTGCGCTGTCAGCTAACAATGTCGTCAGCATTGCTTTCGATCAGCATGTGCGAGAAGGTGCGAAAGGAATTTTAGCTAATTTCTTTGGTCACTCTGTCGGGACTTACCGAGTCTTAGCGAAGCTTGTTAAAAAAACCCAAGCAGCTGTTGTGCCAGCAGCATTCTATCGCCTAAGGGATGGATCACATGTGTGTGAGTTTTTTCCTGAAATCGACTGGATTAGTCATGATGATTCAGAAGAGGAAATTAAACTTAATACTGAAGCTTATAATCAATTTCTAGAGGAAGCCATATGGCGCCATCCAGAGCAATGGCAGTGGCGCTATCGACGTTGGCGCTAGCTTAACAAGGAGTAATTAAGATGGATTTTATACAACTAGGAACATTGGAATGCGCCTTATTAATCACCTTGAGCTTAATGCTCTGTCATATTCTTTCTCCTTATCTATTTAAGTTCAAATTTTTCAAAAGTGATTATTTTTCTTCTTTTGCTGGAGGTGCTGCCGTCAGTTACGTATTCCTGCATATGTTGCCAGGTTTGATTGAAGCTAAAGAGCCGCTTGGCAGAGCTTTAAGTCAGTTTGATATTTTGTCACCTTTTTTCGATCTCATGGTTTTTATTGTGGCCTTGTTTGGTTTTATTCTTTACTACGGCTTGGAATGTTTTACGCAATATCGCGCGCAACAAGGACAGGGTGAAGGGGACGCTTACTGTCTGCATCTTTTTATGTTTGGTTTATTTAATTTTCTAGTTACCTACACCATGCCTTTGCGTGTACAAACCAGTATCTTTTTTGCCGTCATTTTTACTTTTGCGATAGGCTTGCGTTTTATGCTGTCAGATCGACGTTTCAATCAAAGCTACCCTAAAATGTTTGCTAAGAGTGGGCGAATCTTCCTGGTCTTCACTTTGTTTTTAGGTTGGTTTGTGACAGCTGTCACAAACCCAATTAACGTAGCGCTAGTAGGATTCATGGTGGCATTTTTGAGTGGTTCGGTTCTCTATGGTGCTTTTCGTGAGGAGCTGCCTGTGGTTCGCGCTGCTAAATTTCTGAGTTTTAGTTCAGGCACGGTCTTGGTGGGAGGGTTACTCGTTTGGCAGACTCACTTGGGTGCTATCGGCATGGGCTAAGGCCTGTTATTAGGTCATGTGTCAGGCACCTAAGTCGTTATTGCTCTGAAGGGGACGTTATCATCTTGGTATGACAATAACGCACTAGAATAATTGCAATTCTGCTGGGGATTGCTTAGAATTCCACCCCTCACGCATAAGCTGGCGTAGCTCAGTTGGTAGAGCAGCTGATTTGTAATCAGCCGGTCGGAGGTTCGAATCCATCCGCCAGCTCCAATATAATCAATGGATTATATTAAAATTCAAAAAATCCAAACTCCATATGTAGACATAATGTAGACACTTCAAGTAAAAGTTGTTAGTACTTAATTAACTTAAATCTGTATTGAGAAGAATAAAAATAAATTTTAATAAAGCACCGCTATCTCTAATGGCTTTGATTTTCTTCATACTGCTCCCTAATATTTCAAAAGCAGATTCTGTTGATGATTATCTTCTTTGTGAAGTGAAAATTAACCAAATACCTGGTCTTTCAGTCGCCGTAGTCAAAAATGGTGAAGCTGTTAAAAGTAAAGGCTATGGCCTTGCTAATGTAGAGCTTAGTGTTCTGGCAAAGCCAGAAACCATTTATCAATCAGGCTCTATAGGAAAACAGTTCACCGCTACTTTAGTGATGATCTTGGTAGAGAAAGGGTTGATCAAATTGGATGACACCTTGGATCACTATATTAAAGATGCACCCAAGAGGTGGAAAGATATTACTATTCGAAATCTACTGACACATATCGCTCGCCGATTCACAAGTGAAGTGCAATTTTTTGAGGCTGCTTAATCCCAAGATAAACTTCTTTAGGTGTTCTGTATCCTAACACTTTTCTGGCTCTTATGAAAATCGAGTGGGTAGTTGGGTGTACAGGCTTCTATAAGATGTGACAGAATCGCCAAGTTAAAACACACACTTGGAGGAAAGGATGGATTTCAATCTTTTATTTGAAAAAGCCTTAGGAATAGAGTTGCC
>JBDNGR010000283.1:0-1488 GCA_041689165.1 Coxiellaceae bacterium | reverse complement strand
TCAATATTTTTTTGGTGCAGGGATATCTATACATGCAATTTAATAACAACAAGAGCTCGTTTAAACGAGCCAATGCCTTATCGTTTAGCGATTGGGTTTTGCAACATCAGCACACGATTACCGCCCACCTCATTGACTTAGGCACGGTCTTTATCAACGACCAGGCCGAGGCCTTAAAAACGACGTTGGGGCGCTTGATCCTCGACAACCGCTGGCACTATTTAGATAAAGCGCGTAAACAAAGTTATCGGGGCTCACTGGACGCTACTCCACAGGGCGTGCCTACCTTGCGCCTCACCTATTTTACTTTCCGCCACGGGCAATTTTCCGTTAAATTTGACAGCAAAGCCGCTCTCAAAAGCTTATGGATACAATCGCTCGGTGGCAGTGCACCTGCCAATCGTCCCACCATAACCCGACCCGTTGCGCAGGTTAGTAAACCAACTCTTCCCACGATTGATTATCTCGCACGTGATGCGGCTGTCTGGAGCAGCTTAAGCTGTGATGGCCACAGTGATTACCTCAACCGCAAGGGATTAGGTGCCCACACTATCCCTGGCATTCGCTATGGCAAAGACCATATAGCGGTGCAAATCACCAACGGTGAACACGCTTTTTTAGGCCTACAACGTTTGTTTAACAATGGCGACAAGCGCTTCACCAAGGGCATGACTAAGAAAGGGCACTTTGCTCTCATAGGCCTTGAAGAGCTCCCTGAGAAACTCTCCACCGTTCATATCTGCGAAGGGGTCGCCACCGCGGCCAGCATTCATCTAGCCTTAGGCGAGCCTGTCTTCTCAGCCCTGGATGCCTTTAACCTATTGCCAGTAGGGCGTCAGTTGAAAGCACGATTCCCTAAAACCAAAATCATCTTCTGGGCAGACAACGATTGGCAAAAGGCCGACAAACGATTGCCCAATGGCTACCCGCTGGGCAACACCGGTCTTATTCATGCCAATAGAGCTGCCTTTAAACTGCGCGACGCCTTGGTCTGCACCCCTGATTTTACTCGAGCTCCCACATTACCAACCATGCTATCTCATCATGTGCTCAATGAATTGGCGGTGACCTTCACCGATAACAGCCCATTCCTCCACCAAGCCCTGGTATCGATACCAGTCCTTGAACAGGTGTTACTTGCCACCTTAGCCCATGACGCCCAGCACCGGCTTAAACAAAAGGCTCACGCCACCGACTTCAACGACTTGATGCAGCTGACAGGCATTCATGCACTAGAAAGCATAGTCCCGCAAAAATCTGATATAGCCCTTGCACTAACCCATGAACTGCGTAAACACCAACAATATAACCTTGGCGTCATCTCCCATCATCAATTCGACTATGGCAATCGCATGACCTACAACGATCGATACCTGCCTGACGTAGATTTTACCCCAGGCGTACACCTCATCAAATCCCCAATAGGCACCGGGAAAACCGCCGTGGTCGAAGCACTGGTTAAAGCCAATCCAACCCAATCCGTGCTCT
>JBDNGR010000282.1:0-1296 GCA_041689165.1 Coxiellaceae bacterium | reverse complement strand
TGCAGATACCCTTGCTCGATGATGCCTCAGGGGTGGAACACGTCAACGATTTATTTACAAAAACACCTTATAGCCTTCCGCCGATTCAATAGTGAAGTGCAACAGAGTTGCTAAGATGATGGTGCCGGAAAATTGATCCCAAGGTGTGTGAGGTTAATATTGTCATTTTAACTGACTCAATTTTGTTTTGGCAATAACTTGATTGAAAATGTTTCTGTATGGTCAAGTTTGTCGCGATCTACCAGAGCCCCATTTATCCACAAGTCAATAGGTCAGTAGCACCCTTCAATGGAGTGCGAATAGGCCTGTTGACCCTGTGTGTAAATGGGGCGACACACGGAGCTTGAAGCTTTATCCATCTAGCGTAAATGGTGGTGACGTCTGGAAGTTTTGATGCATCATCATAACTTCCATGGGGGTTTTATAGCCGAGGATCTTACGAGGACGATTGTTCAAACGATCTTCAATCACTTGGATTTCATCATCTGTTACGTCTTTAAAATCCACTGATTTCGGGAGGTATTGTCGAATCAGGCCATTCGTGTGCTCATTTAATCCACGCTCCCAAGAATGATAGGGGGCTGCAAAATAACAATGAGCATTTAGGTCGGATGCAATGTCTTGGTGGGCCGCAAATTCCATGCCATTATCATAGGTCACAGTGAGGACTGGATAAGGCAATGAGCTCATTACTTCTTTCATTGCAGTGCGTACATTCTCAGCAGTTTTTCGCCCAAGCTTTTTTATGCGAGTGAATTTTGAGTGGCGATCGACAACGGTTAAAAGAGCGGTCTTACTGACGGCACTAATCACTGTATCACCCTCCCAATCGCCAATACGTGTCTTCTGCTCAACGATTTGAGGGCGCTCAGTAATATCTACACGATTTGGAATACAACCACGCCCCGCTTTTCCAGAAGATCGTTTATTGTATTTCTTGCCATTATGACGCAACTGTTTGAACAGCATTCCGCCAGAACGCTTGTTTTTCCAAATATGCTGATAAATAGACTCATGACTAATACTGGCGATGTACTTTTCTTTTAAGCGGCCTGAAATTTGATCGGGGCTCCACTCTTCCAGAAGCTTTTCTTCTATAATTGCTATAAGCGTCGGAGTGAGTTTTTGAGGTGTGCGGCTTGCTTTTGTTCGACGCTCAATAGCCTTTGCATCAGCTTGTTTATAGCGATAGCCTCTACCACCTGTGTTGCGCTTAATTTCACGGCTTATCGTTGACACATGGCGCTCAACAATGTCAGCAATCTTGTGCAGTGATGTCCCTGTTGCTTTTAACGC
>JBDNGR010000281.1:0-4428 GCA_041689165.1 Coxiellaceae bacterium | reverse complement strand
AGCAAATGATTTCTTAGATATTGAAACACCCATTTTAACCAAATCCACCCCAGAAGGTTCACGCGATTATTTAGTACCCAGTCGCGTGCATCCGGGTGAATTTTACGCCCTACCCCAATCACCACAAATTTTTAAACAATTATTAATGGTGGCGGGTTTCGATCGTTATTACCAAATCGCTCGCTGCTTCCGTGATGAAGATTTGCGCGCCGATCGCCAACCGGAATTCACGCAGCTTGATATTGAAATGGCTTTTGGTAATGAAGAAGTGTTGCTGGGTTTAATGGAAGAAATGCTGGGTGGCTTATTCAAACAAGTTTTAAATATTGAGCTTCCGAAACACTTTCCACGCATTAGTTACCAAGAAGCTATGCAACGTTATGGTAGTGATAAACCCGATTTACGTATTCCACTCGAACTCGTGGACATTAGTGACTTAATGCGTGACGTTGATTTCAAAGTCTTTAAAGAACCCGCAAATGATCCGAGCTGTCGTATTGCAGCACTACGTTTGCCTAAAGGCGCTGAATTAAGCCGCAAAGCCATTGATGATTACACCGCTTTTGTCGCCAACTATGGCGCCAAAGGTTTGGCTTATATCAAAGTTAATGATCGACACAGTGCAGAAGGTCTGCAATCTCCTATTTTGAAGTTCTTAACGCCTGAGGTGATTAACAATATTCTCGATAGAACACAGGCTGAAAATGGTGATATTATTTTCTTCGGTGCTGATAAAAAGAAAGTCGTGAACGATGCGCTTGGCGCACTCCGCAATCGTTTGGGTGCTGATTTAAACCTTTATACTCAAACATGGGCACCGCTCTGGGTAGTTGATTTCCCGATGTTTGAGCAAACAGACCATGGCAAATGGACTTACTCACACAATCCCTTTGCTGCACCTAAAGCTGAAACTGCGGAAGAATTATTCAAAGATCCGAGCGCTATTTTGTCACGCACTTATGACATCGTGCTAAATGGTTATGAAGTCGGTGGTGGTTCGATTCGTACTCACCAACAAGATATGCAAAAGGCGGTATTTGAGATTATTGGGATTGATGAAGCTCAAGCCCAAGCACAATTTGGCCACCTACTCACTGCTTTAGGTTTCGGTTGCCCACCACATGGCGGCTTAGCTTTTGGTTTAGATCGCTTAGCCATGTTGATGACGGGTTCTGCTTCAATTCGTGAAGTCATTGCCTTCCCGAAAACTCAAAGCGCCAGCTGTCCCTTAACCAGTGCACCGTCTGAAGTGAGCTTGCAACAGTTACGCGAATTGGGAATACGTTTGGCAAAGGCACAATAAATAAAAGCTTTAAAAATTATTGGTAAAAAATTCAATTTTTTCCAACAGGCAGAAAGAGGTTAGCATGGCAGGTCATAGTAAATGGGCGAATATCAAGCATAAAAAAGCTAAAACCGATGCGGTAAAAGCTAAAATATATACGCGCTTGATTCGCGCTATCACAACGGCTGCTCGCAAAGGCGGCGGTGATCTTACTGCTAATTCTTGGTTGCGCTTAGCCGCTGATAAAGCTTATGCAGAAAATATGAAAAAAGATGTTATCGATCGTGCCATCAAACGCGGTGCAGGCGCTGACGATGCGGATAATGTCATGGAAGTACGTTATGAAGGCTATGGTCCTGGTGGTGTCGCGGTGATAGTCGATTGTATGACCGATAACAAAAATCGTACCGTCGCAGAGGTACGACACGCTTTTACCAAATGTGGCGGCAATTTAGGTACTGATGGTTCAGTGGCTTATCTATTCACCAATACGGGTTTAATTAGTTTCGCACCGGGTGCTGATGAAAATGCCATCATGGAAGCGGCTATTGAAGCAGGCGCTAATGATGTAACGACCAATGATGATGGCTCAATTGATGTTGTCACAGAACCCGAGACTTTCATGGCTGTTAAAGAAGCTTTAGAAAAGGCGGGCTTAAAGCCTAATTCTGCACAAGTCACGATGCTTGCCGCAACTACTGCCGTTCTCGAAGTCGAGGATGCTGAAAAGATGATGAAGCTCAATGACATACTCGAAGAGTTAGATGACGTGCAGGAAGTTTATTCCAATGCAGATATTTCTGAAGAAGTGATGGCAAAGCTTTCTTAAAACTCAATTTATGTTTTTTCTTTTGCGAATTATATGCGCCATATAGAAGCTCAGTATGATTCACAATGGTGGTGGTAATTTTTTCCGCAGAAATGCTAGCTACCTTTTCTACAATATGCGCATTACCCTTTAGAAAATAAATCAGTGTATCGGTATCCAATATGTATTTCATAAATCAATATTCAGTTTCTTATTGTTTTTACTTGATTTGATAAGCTTTAACATAGAAGAAGCCTCTTAATCCTTCAGAATTCCTGCGTATTCCAACAAAGAATTTTGTGGCAACAATTCCTTCTTGGCATAAAACTGCAAAGCTTTTTCTACAATAGCTGTTTTCGAGTTGTGTAGCTTTTTCTCAAGTATCGATAACGTATTAACTGCTTAGCTACTTAGGCGAAAATTAACGACTTGTTTCATAGCCCTTCCTTTATTTTAAATAAATAAGCGTGTATACGTTTTACATCATAGATTATAGAAATGTAAATACAGTAGTCCGTAAAGCTATAATCCCTAATGTCCCTCTCCACAGGCTAGATTCTTTAGAAAGGATATCAGGTGGCTATAGTAGCCCACCTCCAAAACTGGCATAGTATCCTGAAGTTTTAAGGGACAGGATCAATGCGGCGGATCATTTTAGGTATTGACCCAGGCTCGCGAGTAACGGGTTATGGTTTGGTATGGTCGGAGGGTTCCAAGCAAGGCTGTATTGGGCATGGTTGTATCCGTACGGTATCGGAAAACTTTAGTGATCGTCTGCATGAAATCTATGTCCAACTCAAAGTGGTAATCCAAGAACACCAACCCCATGAGGCTGCAATCGAACAAGTGTTTGTGCAAAAGAATGTACAGAGCGCTTTGAAGCTGGGCCAAGCACGTGGTGCCGCCTTGGTAGCCTTAGCGACCTGTGGTTTGGCTGTGGCCGAGTACAGCGCACGCGAAATCAAGCAAGCCACCGTGGGCTATGGTGCCGCCAGTAAAGCACAAATGCAAAGCATGATCTGCTCATTATTGCAGCTTAAAACCACGCCTCCTTCGGATGCGGCTGATGCATTGGCGATTGCTTTATGTCATGCTAACTGCCGTTTATTGAAACAACGTCTGGCCAAGGCTGGCGTGAAAATGGAAGAGATTCGATGATCGGACAATTACGCGGGATTATCCTCAACAAACAAGCTCCTGAATTAGTATTAGATGTACAAGGCGTGGGCTATGAAATTTCGGCGCCGATGACGAGCTTCTATCAATTTCCTGAAGCCGGTTGTGAAATCAGTCTTTATACTCATTTAGTGGTGCGTGAAGATGCGCAACTTTTATATGGTTTCCATGATTTAAAAACCCGTAGCTTGTTTCGCACTTTAATCAAAGTCAGTGGTGTGGGCCCAAAGCTTGCCTTAACTTTATTATCTGGCATTGAAGTGGAGCAATTTATTCGATTCGTTCATCAAGGCAATTCAGCCGCTTTGGTTAATATTCCCGGCATCGGTAAAAAAACCGCCGAACGTTTAATCATTGAAACACGCGACGCTCTGAAAAATTGGACTGTGAATGACACAGTAGGCAGTGAAATCATTGCCACTAACCATTTAGAACCCATGGCTGAAGATGCGATTAGCGCCTTAATAGCCTTAGGTTATAAACCGAATGAAGCTAAACAAGTGGTAGCACGCGTCGCAGCCGGACAAAATTCCAGTGAAGAAATTATTCGGCATGCCTTACAACAAATGGGGAAATTATAAGTAGGGTCTGTTAACATTTGCTTTCTTATAGCGAAAATTGAGATGATTTAGAGAAAATACGGACTCGTTTGAGGCCTAATAGTGTCACTATTCAACGAAAGCGAGCCTGCCTTTTGCAGCCGGGAAAGTAAATGTTAACAGACCTTAACTACGAACATGATTTCGACGACATCGTCGATCCTAGCACCACCCCTGAAGAAGCCATGCTCGAAGCTTCCATCCGGCCACGCAGCCTGCAGGATTACATTGGGCAGCCGATAGTGCGCGAGCAAATGTCAATTTTTATTAATGCAGCCAGACAACGGGGTGAAGCCCTGGATCATGTTCTAATCTTCGGACCACCAGGTCTTGGCAAAACGACTTTATCACATATTATCGCTCATGAATTAAAAGCCGGTCTCAAGCAAACATCCGGGCCTGTCTTAGAAAAAGCCGGGGATTTAGCTGCCATTCTTACTAATCTTGAACCGAATGATGTGCTCTTTATCGACGAAATCCATCGTTTAAGTCCAGTCGTAGGAGAAATTTTGTATCCCGCACTCGAAGACTTTCAACTCGACATTATGATTGGCGAAGGT
>JBDNGR010000280.1:0-2664 GCA_041689165.1 Coxiellaceae bacterium | reverse complement strand
TAAGTTGCAGCTTGCGAGCAGTGGCCCGATGAGGATTGAGCAAAAGCGAAGGAATAGTTGGGCTCTTTCGAGCTTTTGTGATTGAGGAAGCGGGCTAATGCGAGGTCAAGATGAAGCTTACAACTCGCAGCTTGAGAGTCGAGAGGTATATACCTCTCGACCCTAGAGCTGCGAAGCTAGGCTTCCACCTTAAGTCGAATTTGAGGCGTTCTTCAATCACAAAAAGCTCAAAATAGAATAACTATTCCTCGCATTTTGCTCAATCAGAACGCCTCAACTTCTCGCAAGCTGAAACCCTAGCTTCGCAGCTTGAGAGTCGAGAGGTATAGATTACATAATTATTAATGCGGCTTTTAGGTCGATAATCTCGCCATAACTTCCTAAAGCGAGGATCTTGCTCCAAAAATCTCACATAATCAAACTCGTATTCACCAAAGTATTTTTTGTTCGGATTGTCATCGATGAGCACGATATTAGGTGGGTCGCGTAATAAATCTTCAATAATAATGTTACGAGTAAGTTCTAAACCTTGTTGTGCAAGTTTTTGGCTGGCAGGGTCTTGTTGATTTTGTAATTTTAAAGAGCCTGACAATAACCAAAGTGCAGGAAAACGACTGGAGGAGCTTAATCCGCTGTAGTTTAATAGCGAGCCATTGGGTTCCATCGAGGTTGAAATGACCATAAAAGGACCCTGGTTAATTGTACGCAGCTCACTTAAGAATTGATTAATGACGTAGTTTGGATCAGAGCGTTGCGCTAAGTGAGCCAGATTCCAAGTGCAGCAAAGCGCAAGTAAAAAGCTCCCCATCAAAATACTAAGAAGGAGATTAAGAGAGAGGCCAATTTGAAACTGTTTATTACCAGAGATTCGTTGGATTAATTCATGGACATTTAATATCAAACAAATGCTTGAAAACATGAGCGAAGGTAGGAGATGGTAATACCAGTCTTGTTTTTGAATAAAGTAAAGAAATAAATAGCTCAGGTTTGCTAAAAAAAATATCTGTAAAATAGCAAGATAACATGATTTCTTTTGTCTTAGTTGCAACAGGTTTGTAAGTAAGCAAAACAGAACAAATAGAGTCAGAGGGTCGGTAAGCAATAAGATAAACGGACTATGCCGGTAGTTTAGATAAAAATGATAATCAAGCGGCAGAACAAACTGAAAATAATCAAAATTAAGTATTAAAGCCATTATGATGTAACAAAACATGAACAAGCTAATGCTTAAATTTTCAGTTTGCAAAACGACTCGCAAGCTTCGCTTTTGATAACCGACGAGGGCCATTACGACCAGCCAAGGAAGAACAAAGTGAGGTTTAATTGCAAAACCGATGCCAGCCATCAGCCCACTGATAATTAGAATTATCAGTTTGCAACTTTTCCCCTCTATCCGCATGGCGGATAAGAACAAGTAGGGCATGATAAGCATAACGCTCAAATGTTCGCGCTGCCCAAAGTCACTGCTCGGTAATAATAGCTCAGCAAAACATAGGCCGATTAGTAGTAAATTAAAGGCTTGATTATGCTGCCCGCTAAGTGGCTTTAAAATTAGATAGCTGAGTGCCAAGGTAATGCCGGCAACCAAGTAAGTTAAGCCAATGAAACTAAGGCTTAAGTGACCAAAAAATTTACTCAAAAACACCGCAAGACTATAAAGATATATGATCAATGGTGGATTAGGTTCTAAAAAGTTGGCGCTATAACTTCCACCCGCGACAAAGCGGCGAGCCGCTTCTAGAAGCCAGCTTGTATCCCAACTGATATAAATATGAGTTGAGATATAAACACTGGTAGCAAAAATTAAAGATAAAATAACCCATGTGACAGATGAAATGGGACGCTCATTCATTACTGATGCCTGTGGGTACATGAGCGGTTGCAACTTTCTGACTGGCTAACTGACAATGGCCTTGTTGATCATCAAAGAAGATGTCAGCACCAAATGAAAGCAGAAATTCGGTCTTATTTAAACCACCCAGAAATAAGGCTTCATCGATACGAACTCCCCATGAGCGCAGCGTTAAGATTACACGTTCATGTGAAGGTGCTTGACGCGCCGTTACTAAAGCCGTACGAATCGGACAAGCATCACTAGGGAAGCGTTGTTGTATGTGACGCAAGGCAGATAAGAAGGGCTTAAAAGGGCCGGCTTGAAGAGGCTCCTTGGCGGAAAGTACCTCATTGTTATTAAAGGCAGCCAAGCCTTGCTGTTGATAGATGCGTTCTGATTCATCGGAAAATAGTACGGCGTCACCATCAAAGGCAATTTTTAATGGACCTTCATCGGCACTCGAGCTAACAGAAGGTAAAATGGTGGCGGCAGCATAACCAGAAGCCAGAGTATTCTTGACGTCTTCCGGGTTGGCAGACAAAAACAAATGAGCGCCAAAAGCCTCGAGATAAGGATAAGGGCTACGACCATTGGTAAAAGCGGCACGCGAAATATTCAGACCGTAATGTTGAATGCTGTTAAAAATTCTTAAACCTGTATCCGCGCTATTGCGAGATAGCAAAATTACTTCGACAGAATCACCACTATCATTAAGTCTTAATAGCTTCTTGACCAAAGGAAAGGCTACTCCTGGCGCTAGCACTTTATTCTCGTTCTCAATTTGGTGCTGGGCATAGTTTTCAATGCCTTTTTCTTCAAAAATTTGATTG
>JBDNGR010000279.1:0-1039 GCA_041689165.1 Coxiellaceae bacterium | reverse complement strand
CGGTAGAAAATATTGTTTTTGTTTTTGTTCGTAGAGATAATTAATCAGTGGATGTGATTGCTCTCTAAAGACATTGCCCACTTGGTAATTTAAACTATCATGGATAAATTTACCCGCCAAGAATGTCGTATTAAAATGTGCTGTTAATAGAATAATAGGCCGACCACTTTTTATTGCTGATTGCACCGTCTCTATTCCTATGGTTTCAACAGGTATCTTATTAAATAATTTATTGTAATAAGCATAGAGCGTGTCAAATAATGCATTAACAGTGCTATAAATAAAAGACTTCATGAGTGTTTGCCGTGCTTTTTGCGAGAGAGTCGGAAAGCAAAGACTTAAGTTTGTCATGATGACTTTAGATCGTAGTCCTAACAATAAATTTACAAAAAATACAAAGATACTTATTAAAGGTTTGTAGAAAGCTCTGGGAAATTGAATCAATAATAAAACAAGACATACCAAACTTACCATTGGCCAATGCAGGGGGTTAATACAATATTTTAACAGCGCATACTTGTTGTTTTTCATGCGAACGAGCCTTCCAAATCCGATTTAATTTTCTTCAGTAACCCAAAGCAAGCATCTTCTAAAATATCCAAAACAATATTAAATCCCTCATCACCACGCTTTCCATAAGGATCAGGAACCTCGGTTACTGTGTGCTTAGAGCTAAAATAACACATATTATGTATCTTTTGCTGTTGTTCTTTATCAAAAGCCTGATCTCGAATATCACAATAACTACTTTGATTCATTGTAATAATATAGTCAGCTTCTATTAAATCAAATTCAGTAAATTGTCTGGCAGTGTGATGAATATCATAGCCTCTAGCTTTCGCTGCTAATCGCATTTGTCCATCCGCTGGTTGACCAACATGTCCGGCGCTAGTGCCCGCAGAATCACAGCTGATTTTATCAGCTAAATCAGCTTTTTTGAGATATTCATTCATAATAGCCTCAGCCGCAGGGGAGCGGCAAATATTACCTATGCAAACAAAAAGAACTTTTTTCAAAAGAGTACCCACCAAAATGTATT
>JBDNGR010000278.1:0-8955 GCA_041689165.1 Coxiellaceae bacterium | reverse complement strand
GCTTAAGCTTCAAGACAGTTACTACAGCAGCAGATTCTGAAATAACATCAACACCCAATTAAAAAGACACCCCCCCACTATGAACAAACACAACTGGCAATCCACATCCACCATCAACGCCCTACAAAAGCGCGCAGATTTAACACAAAAAATTCGTCACTTCTTTGCTGAGCGAGCAGTGCTCGAAGTTGAGACACCCATCTTGAGTCAACACTCCGTCACAGCGCCTTATATTCAAAGTTTCAAAACACCCTTTGTAGCCTGTGATGGCAAAACAAAAGACTACTATCTACAAACCTCACCCGAATATGCCATGAAACGTTTATTGGCAGCCGGTAGCGGTGCCATCTATCAACTCAGCAAAGCATTTCGCAATGGTGATCAAAGTGAAATTCATAATCCTGAATTCACCATGCTGGAATGGTATCGGCCAGGTTTTGATTTGAATCAATTGATGGATGAAGTAGATGCGCTCTTACAGCTTGTCTTAGCCACTCCCGCTGCTACACGTTTCAGCTATCAAGGGCTATTCGAACACACTCTTAAAATCAATCCTTTCACTTACAGTACGGCGGCATTACAGAAATTTGCTGAAGAAAATGCTATTCATCTAGCCAGTGATTGTACTAATTTTGATCGAGATACCTGGTTGCAATTAATAATGGGGCACTTAATTGAACCGCAATTGGGTTATGAAGCACCCGTCTTTATTTATGATTTTCCAGCCAGCCAAGCGGCATTAGCGCGCCTTAACCCCAACAATCCGGAAGTAGCCGCGCGCTTTGAAGTGTATGCGCAGGGTATGGAGCTCGCGAACGGATTCTACGAACTTTGCGAAGCAAATGAACAAAGAAAGCGTTTTGTGCAGGATCAAAAACAGCGCGCCCAACTTAATTTTGAGTCGATGGCCATTGATGAATACTTATTGGGCGCATTAGAACATGGCTTGCCAGATTGCTCTGGCGTAGCGCTTGGTATCGATCGCTTAATGATGATTGCGTTCAACACCAAGAAAATAAAAGATGTCATCAGCTTCGACTGGGCTAGAGCTTAGGGTCACCTAAGTTGAAAACTTATTGACCGCTTCTGCAAACTCCACACAACTTTGTTGTAAAAATTGTGCAAGCTTTTCATCCTGCAAAGATCCTTCATTGTTAAAAGCTTTATCGGAAAAAGACAAACAAAATTGGTTCGGCAGCACAATACAACCCATATTACTTAAAATGGAACGAACTGTTACCAGGCCACGCAGACCACCCCACTTACCAGGCGATGCACTGACTAAATTTATTACTTTCCCTTTGAAACACACCAAATCAGTTTCACCTGCGCGCGGACGAGATGCCCAGTCAATGGTGTTTTTTAATACTGCTGTAATAGAACTATTGTATTCAGGACACGCCAGCAAGAGTCCATCATGCGCCTTCATCAATTCGCGCAGACGCAATGCATTTTCTGGAACACCATTTTCTGCTTCCATATCACCATCATACAGTGGCATGCCATAATCACGTAAATCGGTATAAGTCACCTCGACTTGCATGGCGTTCAATATTTTTTTACACAACAAGGCAAGCTTCTTATTGTATGAATCTGTACGTGTGCTGCCCGCGAATATTAAAATCTTTGAATTTTTCATGATCTCAATCCTTCACCTTTGTTTAAAAAATTACCGATCATTATAGTTTTAACACGTTTTAACTGTTTTTAACAAATATGCTTGAAAAAAGCTTTTTCTCTGATAGACTGCCAGCCACATGACTATTGGCTAGGATTGCTGTAGACATGTGTTGCGATGGGAATATATCAATATTCCCATCGCTCTACTAAAGCACAATGCTTTAACTCTAAGAAAACCTATAAAACAATCCAAGATTATAAATTTAAATAACGACGCAAGAGAGCTGAGTTTTGCTTAGCCAAAATTCAGATCGTAACCAATCAGGCACTCACCAATACACACACTCTTTCTTCTCACACAGAAGCCCAGATGGAAGTTACAACTCGCCGCTTGAGGGTCGAGAGGACTATACACATCGCACCTCAAGATGCGATGGGTATAGTACAAGCACGGGGTGGTAGCTATAATAGCTCCCAGTGTAAGCAGATTACTTACTTCGGCGTAATCTATCGCTTACAAGATGTCCAACTTTATGGCAAACTGGCGGCCAAATTAAGCTCGGAACATTATCATTAAATCCACGAGAGTTCTGAAAACTATAAAATATGAAATCCAACAATAGATTACATGTCTACATCATTGGTGATGATAATTTTAGCCTGGCGTGCTCTAAATTATTGCTGAATCATCCTTTTGCCATTAAAGCTATTTGCACTCGTCATCCGAATTTTACTATCTGGGCCAATAATAACAACATTCCTGTCTATCAGTCGTACAATGCTTTTGAGCAAAAAATAAATAAAGCCAAGCAAGGCTTTTTATTTAGTATCTTAAATAGCAAAATAATTTCACCTCTGATACTTAATAAAATCAACTTCTTTTGCATCAACTATCATAATGCTTTACTTCCACTCTACGCAGGATCCCACGCAACCAGCTGGGCCATTATAAATGAAGAACCCCAGCAAGGGGTCACTTGGCACCTCATGTCTGAACAGGTGGATAGCGGCGACATTATCAAACAAGACTTTTTTGAGATAGAAGAGACAGACACAGCCATCAGTTTGAATCTGAAGTGCACAGATCTTGGGTTAAAATTATTTAATGAGTTGGTTATGGAGTTGCCCGGCAACCATTGGAAAACCCAAAAACAAAATTTATCCTTAAGAACCTATTATGCCAAAGCAACAAAGCCGAAAGCTAACGGGCTAATTAATTGGACTGAATCAGGCGAGTATATAGAGCGACTAAGCAGGGCCTTTAACTATGCTCACACCATGAATGACTTCTCTGTTACTAAACTAGGTACTGATGAAAGTTTAAATTCATTCATTGTGAAAAATATTTCATTACTTAATAAAAAATCACTCGGAAATTCTGGAAGAATAATTAAGATAAGCGATGCGGGGATCGAAGTCAGTACAAGCAGCTGCAATATTGTAGTAAGCGGATTCATTGACACAAATGGAAACGAAGTATCAATAAAAAAACTTCAAAAAAACAAGGTCTTGCAAATAGGTGACACACTTCCAGTTTACGATAATAAAACTTTCGAGCTATTTCAATCCATCAGTGAAGATTGTGCAAAATATGAAGAAAGCTGGGTAAGCAAGTTTTCAAAAGCCAAAATTCCAGGAGTGCCGAGTGTTTTCACCGGAAAAATAAGGGGCGCAAGCACGTACAGGGAAATAACTAATTTCCATGTCGACAGCACCGCAATTCAGCAAATCACCAACTTAACGGGCATTTTGCCCAACATGATTATTTTTTCATTTATTGTTGCCTATCTTCAACGAATAAATAATTATGAAAATTTCGATATTGGTATAACAAGCAAAGAATTGTTTCATTACCCATCGCTATCGCGGCTGTTTTTTAATTTTAGCTGGTTTAATTGCAGCTTTGATCCTGAGCAGAGCTTTGAAATCTTCTTGCAAGAAATAAATTCAGAGCTCAATAAAAGTCGCTATAAGAAAAACTGCCTAAAAGACGTGTTAGCGAGATACACAACAATCAAAGACGATCATGTATATCCCAGCATCGTCATCACATTGAATAATGTCGATATAGAAAGCATTTCAGCCTCTTTTATTATTAAAATCGATAACAGCCAAGTTTCATCTTACATAAACCTGGCTAACGAAAAAATAGAAAAAGATCAGTACTCTTTGATTGAAAACATGGGACCGAGACTCGGAATCATGCTAGAAAAACTGAAAGATAACGTCGGAACGCAAGTTTATAAACTGCCTATTTTCGCCAGCTTCGATTTTGACCTATATCACAAACACTTCTCGTATACCGATAAGAAAAATTCATCCCACAAGAAATTAATTAGGATTTTTGAAGAACAAGTCATTAAATATCCATTCCATATTTCTGTAGTTGATGAAGGGAAAAAACTAACCTACTTGGAGCTTAATAATCAAGCAAATAAACTAGCAAAGCTTCTATTGAAAGATAATATAAAGCCAGGCAACTATGTTGGCGTAACTTCCCTGCCCGGCATGGAAACTATTGTTGCGATTATTGCCATACTTAAAGTTGGCGCAATATATGTTCCCATCGATCCCTTATACCCTGACACCTACCTCGGATATATATTGAATGACCTTAACCCGCCGCTTATTTTATCGAAACAATTTTCTTCGCATGGCTTTAAGACTTTTCTAACAAAATATTACCCACACATAAGATTTCATTTTTTCTACTGTGACAATGACAGTAGTTTTATTAGCAATTTGAATCTCTCTCATGAAAATAAAATTGCCTATGTCATGTACACATCCGGCTCGACCGGAAGACCAAAAGGTGTTTCAATCCCAGAATCTGGAATAATACGACTTGTCATTAACAATAATTTTCTTACTATCAAGCCTGACTATAAAATTGCCCAAGCATCCAATTTGAGTTTCGACGCATCCACCTTTGAAATCTGGGGCGCATTACTGAATGGAGCAACTCTAATCTGTATAGGCAAACAAATCACTCTAGACCCGTTCAAATTAAAAAATGTTCTAATGGAAAACCATATTGATATTCTTTGGCTAACTTCGTCTTTATTTGACCAACATACTGAAAACAACCCTCAACTGTTCCAAGGCCTCAAATATTTACTAGCAGGAGGCGACGTTGTTAATGCTGCCACGATAAAAAAAGTGTTCAGCCACAACAAACACATTGAAATAATAAATGGTTACGGACCGACTGAAAACACTACTTTCAGTATTACATACCGCATGAAACCAGATGATGAAATTAAAGATTACATACCTATAGGCAAGCCCATAGCTGAAACCCAAGCCTACGCAGTTGATCGTTATTTACAACCGGTATTGGCTGGTGTTCCGGGAGAATTGCTGCTAGGAGGCGCCGGTCTTGCTACACACTATATCTCTTCTCAGTCAAAGAATACCGATGCTTTCATAGAAACAGCAGCTGTTACTGGTCAATTAATTCGACTCTATAAAACAGGTGATTATGTCAAATGGCTGCCTGGCGGCAACTTTGTCTATCTAGGAAGAAAAGATAGTCAAATAAAGCTTAGGGGGTTTAGGATCGAGATTAATACGATAAGGCATACTTTACTTAATCATCAAAAAATTTCTTGCTGTCACCTTGCTGTTTCTAACAATCAACTATGTGCTTATGTAGTAGTCAAGAAGACTAGCTCTCTTACGAAGTCTGAATTATTGAATTACTTATCAGAATATTTGCCGTACTACATGCTTCCAACCGGGATAACTTTTTTAGATTACTTACCATTAAATCCTAGTGGCAAAGTTGACCTTGCTGCCATACAAACCATAGATAGTTCTTTATCCAAAAGACGAATTATCAAACCCACCAAGCTGATAGAGCAAAAATTATTAGAAATATGGAGGTCGATCTTAAATCAAGAAACCATATCAATTGACGATAGTTTTTTTGAAATCGGCGGAAATTCACTTTTGATTAGCACCCTTATTATGCGAATCGATCAGGCATTTAATTACCGAATGCCACTGAGTGAGTTCATTAACAATCCGACTATCATGGTGCTTGCTGATTTAATAGAAGGAAATAAAAGAAATTCAAAAATTACGCCCACCTTATTAAGAGATCTGGACTTTGATCTCCATGCAATCAGCAACCAACGTCATCGTTCTGAGTCCACGACTCAATCAACTTTAATAACAGGCGCAAGCGGATTTCTAGGAGCTCACCTGGCATGCGAATCAATACGTGCTCGCAAAAATGTTATTTGTATTGTGCGAGCTGATAATCGTGATGCAGCTTACTCAAGATTAAAGCGAACATTCAATAAGTGGAATTTGCCTACAGCTTTTTTGAAAAAAATTACAATTCTTGCTGGTGATATAGCAGAACCACAGTTTGGATTAGAAGATGAAGACTACAACCATCTGGTTGATGGGCTGGTTGAAATCTATCATAGTGCAGCCGAGGTCAACCATATATATGGTTATGAGCAGTTACGCCTTTCAAATGTCGTCGGCACGAAAAATTTACTGAAGCTCGTTCATTTAAATAAGGATATTAAATTTACCTACGTCTCGACCTTATCAACCTGCTTCGATCATTTTGACGAGAACAATACTATCTTAGAGACATTCATTGAAGAAGACACCATTCCTAAGAACATCAATGACGGGTATTCTTTGACAAAATGGGTGGGAGAAAAACTTATGACCCAAATGTATAAGAATGATTCTAAAATAAAGATTTTCAGACCAGCTTGGATCTCTGGTGATACACGACATGGTCGCTCCCCATTAGAAACAAATCATCTATATCTATTACTGAAAGCATGCATCCAGCTAGGCTATGCCCCCAGTTGGAGTGCTCGAATCAACATGACTCCGGTTGATGAATTAGCAAGGATCCTGGTAAGCAGCTCCATGTATGACAAAGGAGTCTTTAACGTTGTTAGTGATCAGCCGATTCTCTGGACAAACCTCATAATGATGCTTCAAGAATATGGACACAAAATTAAAATCATTGATCCTGAAAAATGGTATGAAATCTTAAGTGAAGTAGATGAGACCAATGCTTTATATCCTTTACTTTCGATTTACACCGACAATCAAAGTCGTGACTGGATTCTTAAACAGGATGCCTTATCGTTTGCTCACTGCGAAAATTACCGAAAAATATCGGCCCAATCTGAGCAAAATTACATCGATAAATCTATATTGATCAAGTATTTGACATACGCTAATCATTTCTTATATAGTGATCAAGCTCAATTGTCACAAGCTAGCTCCTAACACATTTTTTCGAGATATTACCAGGCTAAATAATACTATCATGCTCAACTCAGCTTACCTAAAGCTCGTTAACATTCTGTTACAACCCGTTATTTTAACAAATACCGATTTTCAGGTGCTTGCTAAAAATAAAGAAGCTGCTTTTTATTTTAATAATCAGCCTGACGCCATGATTGGCGCGAAAATTATTGACCTCATCCAAGATGCAAAAAATTATGATTCTGCTAATCTTCCCTCTGAATTAACTTTCATCGATGCCGCAGGAACTCCCTTACGATGGGCTATCAATCCCCTGCACTTTGCACAAAATAAATTTTTTTTATTTGTCTGTAAAGAAATAATAAATACTTTTACACCTCCTCCTGACATAACCTTAAATGTTATTGAAGAACTAGCTGAGGTCATGCCAGGTAATTTTTATTGGAAAAATGCCGAGGGCGTTTATCTCGGCTGTAACAACTCACTACTAGATACCTTAAATTTCTCAGACAAAAGCTACATCGTCGGAAAAACTGATTATGATCTCTGGCCTCATCAGGCTGAAGAATTACGACAAAATGACTTGTATGTAATGCAAACCGGAAACCCCTCAAAGCGAGAAGAAATAGTATTATTAGCAGATGGCTCGCCAGGCTATTTTGCTGCCATAAAAGTTCCGCTGAAAGCAAATAACAAAGAAACAGTTGGGATTATAGGTAATTCCATTAACATTACAGCAGAAAAAAGAAAGCTAGAAGTTGAACTTGAAAACCAAAAGCTTGCTGTGGCTATGCAAGAAGCAAAAGCCAAATCAGCTGCTGACGAAGCCACCAAACGTGCTTTATTGATTTTCTCTGGTATGTCAACGCATGATCTGCGCACACCCTTATCCTCTATTAGTTTAAATGCTACTTGTTTAAAAAAACATTTACCTACGCTCGTTGACGCGTATAAAGCCGCCGCTCAAGTAGGCTGCAAGATTATGAACATTAGTGATAGGATGCTCGACAACCTAAAACAAATTCCTGTTGATATTTTACAATGTGTTTATGAAGCAAATGAATATATCAACTCCTCTTTAAAAAATTTAAGAGGAGCATCCCAGGGCGAAGAGCTGCTTAATCAAGATGAGTTAGTAGAATGCAATGCTGAAGGTTTATTAAGACGGATTATTGAAAGCTATCCTTATGCGCAAAACGAACACGGCAAGCTGCACTGGAACAACAGCTACGACTTTAATTTCAAAGGTAATGTTATTTTCTTTAATCGTTTAATCGAAAATTTAATCAAGAATGCCTTCGAGCAGATAGAATTAAAAGGGCGTGGCAATATTTTTATACAATGCCGCCCAAATGATCTATTCAACTCGGTTGTCATCAAAGACACGGCCGGAGACGTTACCCAAAGTATCGTTGACGGCATATTTCACGGTATTGGTACCACCAAAGAAGGTGGTACCGGTATCGGCCTTTCCTCCGCCAAGCAAATCATGCAAGCTATGAGCGGCGACATCGAATGCCATCTGGTTGATGGCGATTGTATTGAGTTTGTCTTGCGTTTCCCCAAAGACTTAGAAACCCATCTTAACTTAGAATTAAACCAATAACGCCCATATACTAGCCGCCCCCTCATCACGCGCCGCCACAGCATACCAATTAGCCGAAGCTTTGCCTAAAAACGGTAGCGGGGCAATCATCAGGGTACATATTTAACCGAGGAAGCGGTGGCGTCAGCTCGACTAGCTAGTACAGCCTTCAGCGCCTCGTAGTCGATGCCAAAATATTCACAAGCAGCTCTTTCAGCTCCTTCAGCTCCTTCAGCTCTTAAATCAGCTCTTAAATAAGCACTTAAATAAGCACTTAAATAAGCTCTAAAATCAGCTCTTAAATCAGCCATCGCTTTATCTATCGCTTTAGGCCAGTGTTCTTCTAATTCAGCTATTTTTGTGGTCAAACCTTTTTCATCGGGCTTCTCGCCAGTAGTCTGTTCCTGATCACTTCCAATCTCAAGTTTTTTTGGTGAGTAGAGATCATAGATACGCTGCAATGCTATGAAATTTCCTGTACTAGCTTCAGGGTGTGGCCTATC
>JBDNGR010000277.1:0-2196 GCA_041689165.1 Coxiellaceae bacterium | reverse complement strand
TTGCCCCACTCAAAAAGGGTGAAAGGAGCATCATAACCGCTGGCGACTTCGATCTGCCCCTGGTCGAGCAACGCATCATTTTTCTTGACGTCGTCGCTGGTGGGGTAGAGCAATGTCTCCAAAACGGCCAGTTGCGGCAAGATGCCGTATTCTTTGGTCTGCTGATTGCCGATTTCGAGCTGATCGGTGGCGTCGATCACAATATCAACATTCAGGGTTTCCGCAGGCGCCCCCTTGTAGCGGAGCGCCATGCTGCGTTGCCCTTGCGCCCCCGAAGCATCCATCGCCGGTGGCTGCAAGGTACGGCTCAACGTGGCCGGATTGAATTGAAACGCAATCACATACAAATTGGGATTGTTCGGCTTGGCTTGATCAAAGACCCGAATGCGGCCTCTGGCAACGGGTGGTGCTTGGGAATAGGTGGGCATGGGTCCGGTTCCTTGGTTGATAGTGTTAGTTTCACCTAGTGTTAGACAGACTGGCGCTGGGTTGTTGGTGGATTGAGTTGATTCACCCCTTGGGTCGCTCTGCGGTCTGCTGCTTGCTCATCCTGGTCGTTCACCAGGCCAACCTTCAGCTTGGGCTGGAGTGTGGGGCAGGTAGCAGGATGCATGTTGCTCTCACCAGAGTTGCTGCCCAAGCGGTTGGCGCTCTCTAGACATGTGGCGTCATCAAGGTAGCCTTTCTGTTTGAAAAGCAACTGCGCAAGCATCGAGTGGTACTCGATTTGCCACTGAAATGATGGCCGTTTTGGCTGCTCGCTGAGTTTTGGTATGGTTCGACATATAGCCGTATGTCATTGGGTCAAGTTATCCCTTTGGTTGCTTTTTGCGCTTCTTTGGTTTTGACACTTCTTCCGTAAGATAATAGATCCATCCTTTTGCCACCATGTCTGTCGTGGGCGATACCTGGTTGGCGAGACGAAAATGTTCTAAGGCCGTTTTGTGTTGACCTAAATGGTAATAACACAATCCCATATTATATAAGGTGTGATTAGAAAGCTGCGACGATTCCTTGCCAGAATAATTAACTGATTTCTGATAATATTGTAAGGCCGTTTCAAAATCTTTAATTTCTTGAAAAAAAGTTCCCACATTGACCAATGTAAAGGTAGAACTGGGGAGGTAATAAAAATAATCTGCGCAGCGATGCATGCCTTCGATAAAAGGTTTTAAGCTTGTAGCATCTAATTCTTTTGTTTTCGCGACAATAATATTGATGCACCTGTTAATCACTTCCGGATCCCACTGTGTCAAGTTTAAATATGAGAGTAAATCTCCTGTGCTATAGGTATGGATAAATTGTTCTAACTGGCTATAGAAATTGAACAAGCTAAAAGGATTGTAAGTGACCAAAAAAGTAGAGAAGCTATGTTGAGTTTCGTACAAAAACTCAAGTCCTTTTCCAACTACAAATAGTGATGTAGTAATGGATTCAGGCAGTGGCTGGTGTAGTGATTTGCCACCATTTGATCGAAAAAAAGCACTAATTGCATGAAAATTTACGACCATGGAAAAGGATGCATCGTGGAAAACGATGTCCTGAGTTTCTTCCGAAATAGACGGCGGCTGATGGCTTGAAGCTTTATCCGTTGCTAAGAGAAGTAGCTCTTGACCTGAAAGCTTAATCAGGTTGTTTATTCCCTTGAGTGCATTTATGGGAAATAAAAAACTTCCATCTGGCAAAGTATCCTGATAAGAGGAAAGGATGCCATCGAAATGCTGCTCCTTATAGTAAGGAAGATTAACTGAATGATACTCAATATTCATCCCAATCTGTTGGAAACTCTTAGGCTCATTTGGCTTAGAGGTTTCGTCATTAAGTTCAGGGATTGTCTTAGGTGTGAGTCCTTCCCACAAACTTCCGTCTTTGACCTGAAATATGTCTTGCGGGAGGGTGTCAAATGCGTAGTTGGCAATGACTACCCAAGGTTTAGGATATTGACCGCGATCCATGGAGTGATGAAGATGCTTACCAGACTCCAAAAGCTTTAGCTCGGAAGTCTCCCCAATGTCATATTCCGCAAAATCAAGAATTTGCAGGTCAAGATATTCGCGTAGCGCAGGATGTTTCCGCCAAAATTCAATATTCTTTTGGGAAAAATCCGTCATGATATATCTAAAAGCAAGGTCTGGGCGATTGAGCTCAGCTTGTAATTCCAGAAGTCGTTTGATTAAATAAAATCCGAACATGCCT
>JBDNGR010000276.1:0-10744 GCA_041689165.1 Coxiellaceae bacterium | reverse complement strand
TGATTTTTTAGTAAGCTCTCTCGCTGAGGCACGGAAGATAGAGAGTCCCTAAAGTATCAGATTTTTTAAAGTTAATCATCCGGGAACGAGAGCCGCGCCCTTGAACCTAAAAACAGCAGTTGGAATCTACTACGAAGGTCGACTGGATTGAAGCTGCGGCTTTTAGTTTGACTACTTCTCAACTCCTAGCTTTTTTATCAACTCAACTCGCTCTTTAGTGCAAGTTCCTGACAAAGCAAATCCCTGTAAACGACCCTGCTGATAGGCTAAAGCTCGATAATTAGATCCTTCACCATCAAGCTCCCAATCAAGTACCAAATCATCAGGCGCTAATTGTACAGCAATGGGACATATTGAGGTTTTTACCATAATTGGCATTGCTGGATAACAAACAGTGGCCGCCTGACCACTTAATACTTGTGCTAAAACACGAGCACAATGCAGTAAGGGTGCTACATAAAGATTGACTTGACCCATCACCTCAGCACAATCTCCCAACGCAAATATATTAGCAAAATTAGTACGCAATTCTTGATCAACTATAATACCGCGATTAGTTGCAAGGCCTGCCTTTCTGGCTAATGCAATAGCGGGTTGCAAACCCACTGCTGATAAAACTAGCTCAGCTACAACTTCAGACCCATCTGACAAGCTTAAATAATACAAGTCATCTTTCTGATTGACTGCCTCTACAAAACATCCCAGCTTTAATTTTACTCCAGCCTGTACAAATGCTTCTTGTAAACATTGTCCAATTTTTTCTGGTACTAAACGCTGCAAAGGATATGAGTCAGGAGCAATCAAACTAACATCAAAGCCCGAACTAATTAAATCATTAGCAAACTCGCAACCCACTAAACCAGAACCTAAAATGGCAATTTGCTTTTTGTTTTGCAAAGCACTACGAAAACGTGAGTAGTCTTCAAGATCATTGATCGAATAAATATCAGATACAGCATTACCAGCTAAAGGTGCATGCAAAACCTCAGCACCACAGGCTAAAATTAGCCTGGAATAAGGCAAGATTTCTTGATTAGATAATTGAATCGTATTCTGCAGTGGATCAATGCTTTCCACCATAGTATGCGTCATTATCACCGCCTTCAGATTCTGACTCATAGCTGCAGCGGAAGATACCGCCAACACTTCAGGTTCTTTTTTTTGCACCAGCGCTGTCGAAAGCAAAGGTTTAGAATAAAAACGACCATCACTCGCTGTCACGATAACCAGCGGCATGCTTGCATCAAGCTTACGAAACTCTTTCGCTAACATATACGCCGCAAGACCTGAACCAATGATAATAACAGGATGTGGTTTATACATGATATGACTGTAAAGCTTCTAACATAATACTTACACTTTCTATAGGAGTAGATTTATCAATTCCGTGTCCTAAATTAAAAACATGACCAGGCCCTGAGCCATAGGCAGTTAGAATCGCATGAACCTCTGCTCGAATCTTATCGGGCGAACCAAACAAGACACAAGGATCCATATTTCCTTGTAGCGCTACTCTATCACCGACGCGAGCACGTGCTGCTTGAATATTGACAGTCCAGTCTACACCCATAGCATCACAGCCACTGTCAGCAATAACATCGAGATAAGGCGTGGTATTTTTAGTAAAAAATATCAAAGGAATTTTTCGCCCTTGCCATTCGCGTAAAACCTTTTGCGCTATTTCTTTCATGTAACTCAATGAGAATTCTGAATAGGCCACAGGACTCAAAACACCACCCCAAGAATCAAACACCATTAAAGCAGATACACCCGCTTTAACCTGTGCATTTAGATAGTCGATAGTGACTTGCGTAGTTTTTTCCAAAAGAGCGTGCAAGAGTGCGGGCTCTCGATAAAGCATGGTTTTAATAGTTTGAAATATTTTACTGCCACGCCCCTCTACCATATAACAGGCTACTGTCCACGGACTGCCAGCAAAACCAATTAAGGGCACACTAGCATTCAATTCTTTAACAACTAAACTTATAGCTTCGGTAACATAAGACAAATCTTCGTCAACTAGCGGTAAACGCAGCTGCTCTACATCAGCGAAGCTCTGAATAGGATTATGAATAACCGGTCCTTCACCACTTACAAATTCCAAATCTAAACCCATCGCATCGGGAATCGTTAAAATATCACTGAAAATAATGGCCGCATCTAAAGGAAAGCGGCGCAGCGGTTGCAACGTCACTTCGCAAGCGAGCTCTGGCGTTTTACAGAAAGTCATGAAATCCGGCACTTTGGCGCGAAGCGCTCGGTATTCCGGCAAGTAGCGTCCCGCTTGACGCATAATCCAGGCTGGCGTTCGATCCACCGGCTGGCGGAATAACGCGCGAATAAAACGATCATTTTTGAGTGGTAGCATGAGCTTAATTTCCATTAAAAAAGAGCGGTATTCTAGCGTATTTTTATATTCATAACTACCAAACGATGAGTAGAGTCAATTTAAAAACTTGGTAGGTTTTTAAGATTATCTTAACTATATCTCACTACACTCTTGGCAAAATTTAACTCGAAGCAGTGCGAGGTATATACCTAAGATTCACCTTTGCCTTCATCAACATAGCCATCACCATCATCCTCTTAAGCTTCACCTTTATGGATAAATTAGGACCAGGGCCAATTGTTTTAACTGTCATAACACCTATTTCCGCATCCGTGATACTAATCTTCGCCGCTATTTTATTACTCAAAGTAGCTTTTACTGAGCTCAGCAAAATGAGAAAAATTGCCTCTTATAGTCCAGACGGAATCATCAACATTCCAAGTATTATTTCAACACGCTTCCACAGCAACAAACGACTTCCAGCACCACCAGCTGAAATAACTCAGACATCTTGGAGAGGCAGAAATCGACTTATCGCCAGCCCCAGTCTTCAAGCCCCTACAACCGGAACACTAGAGCTTCCAGTTATTGCTCAAGATAGCTCTCATCCTGTAAGTAACCGCGCAGCACAAGCATTCCTCCGCTCAAATGCTACTGTGGTTATGGGCAATTCCAGCTCCAACAAAAATTAAAAAAACGTTTCATTACTTAAGTTTTGGCGGCCACACGCCAAATCGACCCGGATAATCCACATCATTATCATGGATTTTACAGTAAATTCAGCGGTATAACTGTGGATTATCCAAAAAGGCTGGGCTACACTAGGCGCCATGAAAAGCTATCAACGACAATTGAATCTAACTCAACTTATTGAAAAAAAATCATTTTTCTTATTAGGACCCCGCGCTATAGGCAAAAGTTACTGAATTCATCAGCAACTAGCGGAACGAGCCCACATTTTAAATCTGCTTCGCTCAGATCTCTATTTACAACTAGCAAGATCGCCCTGGGAGCTTGAAGCAATTATTGAATCGTTTCTTACTGAAAAGAAAAATCCAATCATCGTCATTGATGAAATACAAAAATTGCCAAATCTACTTGATGAAGTGCACCGCTTAATTGAGGAAAAGAAATGGCGCTTTTTATTAACCGGCAGTAGCACCCGCAAGCTCAAACGCGGGCACGCGAATTTACTAGCAGGCCGAGCATGGACCGCACAACTATTTCCTCTTAGCTTTAGCAAGATACCTAATTTTCAGCTGGATCGTTATTTACGCTATGGCGGTCTGCCCGCCATTTATCCCAGCGAATTCCCAGAAGAAGAATTAATTGCTTATGCGCACACCTATCTCTATGAAGAAATCCAGGCTGAAGGTTTAGTACGAAAGCTACCGCAATTTTCACGATTCCTCCAAGTAGCCGCTCTCAATAATGGACAACTACTGAATTTTAGCAAGGTCGCAAGCGATACCGGCGTTTCTGCCTCTACCATTCGTGAATACTATGAAGTTTTGAAAGATACTTTAATCGGGTTCATGCTCGAACCTTGGGGCCATACCAAAAAAAGAAAAGCTATTGCCACAGCAAAGTTTTATTTTTTTGATTGCGGAGTAACTCATTCCCTCACAGGTACACAAACCTTAGATCGCAATTCTGACTTATACGGAAAGAGTTTTGAGCAATGGATAGGTTTGGAATTAAGAAGTTATTTAGCTTACCGACGCAAACAAGATGCTTTAGGATTCTGGCGCAGCACACATCAATACGAAGTCGACTTTACTATCGGCAACCATACAGCGGTTGAGGTGAAGGCCACTAAGAAAATAGCTCCTTCTGATCTCAAAGGGTTGCTTGCTTTAGAGGAAGAACAGATATTTAAAAATTATTTTATTGTTTCACAAGACCCTATTGAAACAAAAAATGGAGTCATTCAGTGCTTGCACTGGAAGAACTTTTTGAACCGCTTGTGGGCTGATAAATTGTTTTAACGATGAAAATAGATTGTTAGCCCTAACAAGCGCTAAAAAATCGTTGCTAAATCACTACACTCAAATTCACAAAAAAGTGCTGTAATATATACCCACACTAAGTTATGAAACCCTATCTAAGATAGGCTTTAAGTATTGTGCTGTATAAGATCGCTTATTTTTAACGACTTGCTCCGGTGTACCTGCTACTAAAATTTCACCACCACCAGAACCTCCTTCAGGACCTAAATCAATAATCCAGTCGGCGGTTTTAATCACATCTAAATTATGCTCAATTACGATAATAGTGTTGCCATTATCGCGCAAGCGATGCAACACATTAAGCAATTGCACGATGTCATGGAAATGTAACCCGGTAGTGGGCTCATCAAGTATGTAAAGCGTACGACCGGTATCGCGTTTTGATAATTCTTTCGCGAGTTTAATCCTTTGCGCCTCTCCACCCGATAAAGTAGTTGCACTTTGTCCTAAAGAAATATAAGACAAGCCAACATCCATCAAAGTTTGTAGTTTGCGCGCCACTACAGGCACTGCCGAGAAAAATGCCAAAGCTTCCTCTACATTCATCGCCAACACTTGATGAATATTTTTGCCCTTATACAAAACGTCTAAAGTTTCACGGTTATAGCGCTTGCCCTTACATACATCACAAGTAACATATACATTCGCTAAGAAATGCATTTCCACTTTAATCAAGCCATCACCTTCACACGCTTCACAACGACCACCTTTCACATTAAAGCTAAAACGTCCTGCTTGATAACCACGTGAACGCGCTTCCTGAGTTGCCGCAAACAATTCACGGATCGGTGTAAATAATCCTGTATAAGTGGCAGGATTCGAACGAGGTGTACGACCAATCGGGCTTTGATCAATATCAACCACATTATCTAGGTGCTGAAGTCCTGTGATGCTTTTATAGGGTCGAGGCTGAATCACCGTTGCTCCATTCAATTCGCGTGCCACAATAGGATAGAGCGTATCATTAATTAAACTTGATTTACCGGAACCCGACACGCCCGTAATACAGGTCATCAATCCGATCGGAATTTCAGCATCGACATTTTTCAAATTATTACAACTCGCGCCTTTTAATTTGATTCGGGGACGTGATTCGGCTTGAGTGCGATGCTTAGGGATAGCAATACATTTCTTACCGGATAGGTATTGCCCCGTTAAAGAACGTGGGTTCTTTTTAACTTGCTCGGGTGTACCTTCTGCCACCACTTCACCACCGTGCACACCAGCACCAGGACCAATGTCAATGACGTGATCAGCACTTAGAATGGCATCTTCATCATGCTCCACCACAATAACCGTATTACCTAAATCACGCAGATGAAATAAAGTCTTGAGTAAGCGTTCGTTATCACGCTGATGTAAGCCAATAGAAGGTTCATCTAAAATATACATCACACCAACGAGTCCCGAACCGATTTGACTGGCCAAGCGAATACGTTGCGCCTCACCCCCAGACAATGTGTCTGAGCTGCGCGCCAAAGTTAGATAATTTAAACCCACGTTCATGAGAAAACTTAAACGCTCGACGACTTCTTTTAAAATTTTCTCAGCGATTTCTGCTTTATGCCCACTAAATTTAACTTGATCAAAAAACTGTAAGCTTTCTCCAATCGGCATTTCAGAAATAGTCGGCAAATTTTTATCAGCTACATAAACATGACGCGCCTCTAAGCGCAAACGCGCACCTGTACAATCAGTGCAGCTACTGGTCGACAAATATTTTGCCAGCTCTTCACGTACCGCCATCGAATCGGTTTCATGATAGCGTCGATCCATATTAGGCAACACACCTTCAAAAGGATAGGATTGCTTAATCTTTTTGCTGCGATGATTCATATAATGAAAAGTAATAACCTCATCACCACTGCCATATAAAATTACATTCTGATTCTTTTTGGATAATTTATTGAAAGGAGTTTCAACTGAAAACTTGAAATGACTAGCCAGCGCTGATAACAGCTGGAAATAATACATATTGCGCCGATCCCAGCCTCGAATCGCACCATCAGCCAAGCTTAATTCTGAATCATGCACTACTTTGTTCGGGTCAAAATATTGCTTTACCCCCAAACCATCACAGGCAGGACAGGCACCAGCAGGGTTATTGAAAGAAAAAAGCCGCGGCTCCAATTCTTCCAAACTATAACCACATTCCATACAGGCAAAACGCGCCGAAAATAAGCGCTCCGTATCTTTCTTGTCACTGAGTTGCACGACATTAACCAGACCTTCCGACATGCCGAGCGCTGTTTCCAAGGATTCGGCAATACGTTGCTGTAAGTCAGCTCGTACTTTGAAACGATCCACTACCGCTTCAATGGTATGCTTTTGCCTTAATGCCAATTTCGGAACTTCATCCAACTCATAAACTTGACCATTGACACGCACTCGCACAAAACCTTGGTTACGTAGATTTTCAAAAATTTGTAGATGCTCACCTTTGCGCTCACGCACTAAGGGAGCCAACAGCATAATGGCCGCACCCTCAGGCATAGCCAATATGCTATCCACCATTTGACTCACCGTTTGTGCTTGCAGTTCAGTATTATGTTCCGGACAACGCGGTTGCCCAACGCGCGCAAATAACAAACGTAGATAATCATAAATTTCTGTAATGGTACCTACTGTTGAACGTGGGTTATGTGAGGCCGCTTTTTGCTCAATGGAAATAGCGGGTGATAAACCCTCAATCAAATCAACATCGGGCTTACTCATCATCGATAAGAATTGTCGAGCATAGGCTGATAGGGATTCAACATAGCGCCGCTGACCCTCCGCATACAGTGTATCAAAAGCGAGCGAAGATTTGCCCGAGCCTGACAAGCCCGTAATCACAGTCAATTTGTCACGCGGCAAATCCAAATCAATGTTTTTTAAATTATGCGTACGTGCACCGCGGACTTTAATCGAATGTCTCATTATTTACCTAAAAATAGCTTGAGAGTTGGAACGCTGGCTACCAATTCTCAAGGATATTCCCTTTTTGTCAAACAATCTGTAGAGTTCCTGGCGGAGAAACAAAATGCCTACTCAAGAAATCAAATCCACCCTTTCTTTAGGCTTGATCATGGCCTTTCGCATGCTCGGGTTATTCATGATCTATCCCATATTTTCGCTCTACGCCCAAAACTTCGAGGATGCTACTCCTAGCTTGATTGGCCTAGCACTCGGGGGATATGGCTTAAGCCAAGCATTATTACAAATTCCTTTTGGCTTATTATCCGATCGAGTGGGCCGCAAACCCATGATCACTTTAGGATTACTGATTTTTATTGGCGGCAGCCTCATAGCAGCCAGCTCTGACTCTATCTATGGAATCATTATTGGCCGCATCTTACAAGGCACAGGCGCCGTAGGAAGCGTACTCTTGGCTTTACTGGCCGACTTAACTTCACCACAAAACCGCACTAAAGCTATGGCTGGCATGGGTTTAATTATTGGACTTTCGTTTGCAGCCGCCTTAGTGATTGGCCCGCTATTGAGCCAGCATTTTGAGCTCTCAGGAATTTTTATGCTATCAGCGCTACTCGCTGCGGCTGGAATTGTGATTCTTTACACTCTAACGCCAAACCCAATCCGTCAAAGCATTCATGAAGACGCTGAAACCGTGCCGCAACAATTAATGAGTGTACTCAAGAATAAAAACTTACTGCAATTAAATTACGGTATTTTTGCCTTACATGCCATCTTAACGGCCAGCTTCTTTGTTTTACCACTGCTGTTAAGCGACCAATTAGATCTTAGTCGCCCGACTCAAACCAAACTGTATTTCAGCTGCCTCGTTGCGGCTTTCTTTAGTATGATACCTTTCATTATTCTTACAGAAAAAAAAGGATGGTTCAAAGTTGTTTTTAGTAGCGCTATCTTTGTTTTATTACTGAGTCAGGTTTTACTCACGAGCATCAAACTATCACTCGCCAACGTGGCGCTAATTATCTATCTATTCTTTACGGCTTTTACCTTGCTAGAAGCCAACCTTCCTTCAGTGATTTCCAAAATAGCGCCGGCAAAAAGCAAAGGCACCGCTATGGGCATTTATTCTTCTTCGCAGTTTTTAGGTATATTTTTCGGTGGCAGTTTAAGTGGTTGGATTTATAGTCACTTTCATGAACATGGTATCTTTGTCTTTACCATTGGCTTAGCGGTTATTTGGCTTGGTTTTTCATTCACCATGCCATCAAACACACACCAAGCAAAAAAAATAACTCCTAAAAGCCATTAACTCTTTTTATTGAAGAGATCTTTGCGCTCCAAACATCAATAACAAAAATTTATTTCATAGTTCATCGTCACATTATCAAGCAGCTATAACATTTTTTTATAGTTGAGCTTGGATGGATTTAGCGAGTGATGTTAGTTTTTAGCATCAAAAGTGCTTTTTTTATACAAACTAAAGACCGCTAGCGTTCTTGGCCGTAGGGTTGATCTCGGCAGGCGCAGCAGCGGGCGCCTCTCTCGCTTCACCAAACATCGCACCCCATAAAGTACCCCAAGTCGTTCGAGCTTCAACAGGCCCACCCGCCCCACCCGCAGCTGCAGAAGATGCGATAACTGCTACTGCACTCTTCGCAACAAACATCAGATGCTCAGTAGCACTAACCAATAGCAACTTACCGAGCTTAGGAATTTCTCTGGCTGGAAGCATAAGCTTTGCAGGGAAAGTGCCTGTCAAACTACTAAGCTTACAGGGCACTAAGTTAATTTGTTTAGAACTATGATTATAGACTGTACTATATAAACGGTGTTCTGCTAATGCTGACCCACATTTTTCTATTAAATCTTTGAGGCCAACAGGTGAATCTGCGAGAAAAAATCACATTTGAAGTTTGCAACGTGCGTGCCGGGAAATCGCCAAAACGATAACGCCAATCGGTAGTATTATGAAGTATATAACTAACTTGACGACCATCACCTAATTTAACTTCGGCACGATTAAGGTGGGGACAAGCACAGCTAAGAGCTGGCTCTTTAAATCCGTCATTAGCAAACCAAAATGCCAAATCTTGTTTGAGCTGACTGTCATAGCCCACCAACAAAGCTTGATAGCGTTCAGTTGACTTAGAAAAAACTCCTTTACTGGGAAAGCTATTTTCACGAATAGCAACTAAGGAAGGAAATCCACAGCAATTCTCGGCAAACAAGCTTATTTCTTCAGTAAAGGCATGATTCATCACCTTTCACCTCAAGGTTTCTCTTCAAAAGCATAATCGACCAGTAAAATCCCAGTGTTAGAAGGGCCTCTGCCCGATTTTTAGTGATTTTTTGAATTTTGACGCAAAATCATCCTGACCTGTCTAACAGAACTTTGTTTAAGTTGAAAATTAGTATCCTGTCACAATCGCCGGGGAAGTACGGCTATCACCGACACTTGTCCGTCTGCTTCGGACTTAGTGCTAATCATAGTGACATAGTCCTTATTGCCGCTACAGATGCTTTCCCTAGGATTGCAGAAAACCGGAGGAGCAGGTAAGCTCTGGCAATCATTTTAACCAGGAGAATGCTATGGCCAAAGGTATTAACAAAGTCATATTAATCGGTAATTTAGGGGCAGACCCGGAGGTTCGTTATAGTCAAGGCGGTACCGCTATGGCAAATCTTAGTCTTGCGACTAGTAGCTCCTGGAAAGACAAACAAACCGGCGATATGCAAGAGCGCACTGAATGGCACCGAGTGGTCTTTTTTAATCGGCTAGCTGA
This sequence comes from Coxiellaceae bacterium, assembly GCA_041689165.1. Taxonomy (GTDB): domain Bacteria; phylum Pseudomonadota; class Gammaproteobacteria; order Coxiellales; family Coxiellaceae; genus CAIQCE01. The sequence continues at coordinate 710 of JBDNGR010000276.1, read as the reverse complement.
AATTGTGGCTGAATACCTACGCAAAGGTTCTAAAATCTATGTCGATGGCAGCCTCCGTACCCGTAAATGGCAGGATAAATCCGGGGTAGAACGCTATACGACCGAGATTGTGGCTAACGAAATGCAAATGCTAGATGGTCGTGGAGCCGGCGTTAAAGATCCCGCTATAGCAGATAGCATGAGTAGCAGTAGCCCTGAAGCACCGATGGCTGATAACTTTGATGACGATATTCCGTTTTGAATGACAAATAGCACCCTTTTAAAAGGGTGCCTCAATCCATCATGAATACACTCGTAAAAATCACAAACTTTAACACCCTGGGTGACGACGAGCGCGGCAAGACTTTTAAATTCTTCTTGCCGCGTCAACAAGATGGTTTTGTACTATTAGATAGAAAAACAGGTTCTACTTCAGGCAACACGTATCATGAAGGCAAGAGCCCTGCGACCAACCCTAAATTTTTTATCCTACTTGGCGGCAAAATTCTTATCTCTTACCGCCAGATTGGCACAACGGAAAAATACTGCGAAGAGGTCAACACCCCCTGCTATGATCGAAATCAGTCCTCTATACCTCTCGTACCCCAAGCGGCGAGTTGTAAGTTCCATCTTGACGTCGCATTAGCCCGCTTCGTCAATCACAAAAGCTCGAAAGAGCCCAGCTATTCCTTCGCTTTTGCTCAATCCTCATCGGGCCACTGCTCGCAAGC